>JBFKAF010000016.1:0-17713 GCA_041621735.1 Pseudomonas sp. | reverse complement strand
ATGTGTGTCGGTCTCGGTCAGGGCATCACTACCGTGTTCGAACGCGTTTAATTAAGCGTTGCTGAATGCGAAACCGGGGCCATGCGCCCCGGTTTTTGTTTGTGTGCAGTAAATTTTTCAAGGAAATTGAGTGATGCAGCTACAGCCTGGTCTTTATCGTCACTACAAGGGGCCTGAATACCGCGTGTTTGGTGTCGCTCGGCATTCTGAAGAGCAGCAGCAGGTTGTGGTCTACCAGGCGCTATACGGCGATTATGGCCTGTGGGTGCGCCCGCTGGAGATGTTCTGCGAAGAGGTCGTCGTAGATGGTAAGACGGTTCCTCGCTTTGCTTTGATTCAGGCCGAAACTGCTGTTTTTACCCAGCCCTGAGCGGCAAGCGCGAGTTCCCTGCGCTTGACCTCACCTTAAGCACCACTATATATAGCGGTGCCGCGCTTGGCGCCTAGCGCCTTCCATTACTTCGAATTCAGGAATCTTCTGATCCATGGGCAAATCGCTGGTCATCGTGGAATCCCCGGCTAAGGCCAAGACCATCAACAAGTATCTGGGTAACCAGTACGTGGTGAAGTCGAGCATCGGCCACATCCGTGACCTGCCTACCAGTGGCTCGGCAAGCGCGGCTAAAGAGCCGGTCAAGCGAGGCAAGGCGGCTGCTGGCGAGGCGCCGGCCCTGTCACCCAAGGAAAAAGCCAAACGTCAGCTTATAGCTCGCATGGGGGTCGATCCCGAGCAGGGTTGGAAGGCCAAGTACGAGATCCTGCCTGGCAAGGAAAAAGTCGTTGAGGAGCTTAGGCGGTTAGCCAAGGATGCCGACACCATCTATCTCGCAACCGACTTGGATCGCGAGGGGGAAGCCATTGCCTGGCACCTGCGTGAATCCATTGGCGGCGATGACAGCCGCTATAAGCGTGTGGTGTTCAACGAAATCACCAAGAAAGCGATTCAGGAAGCTTTCGCCCAGCCGGGCGAGCTGGACATCAATCGGGTCAATGCCCAGCAGGCGCGGCGTTTTCTCGATCGCGTAGTTGGCTACATGGTCTCGCCATTGCTGTGGGCGAAGATTGCCCGTGGCCTCTCCGCCGGCCGGGTACAGTCGGTCGCGTTGAAGCTGGTGGTTGAGCGCGAGAAGGAAATCCGCGCGTTCGTCCCGGAAGAGTACTGGGAGGTCCATGCCGATCTCGGCACTGCCAAGGGCGCCAATGTACGTTTCGAGGTTGCCCGGGAAAACGGCGCCGCCTTCAAACCGCTGGATGAAGCCCAGGCCATGGCCGCGCTGGAGACGCTGAAGGCGTCCAGCTACAGCATTGCCAAGCGTGAGGACAAGCCGACCAGCAGTAAGCCGTCGGCTCCGTTCATTACTTCTACTCTGCAGCAAGCGGCGAGCAACCGTCTGGGCTTCGGCGTGAAAAAAACCATGATGATGGCGCAGCGTCTCTATGAGGCCGGCTACATCACCTACATGCGTACCGACTCGACCAATCTGTCGGCGGATGCGGTGAGCATGGTGCGTGACTTCATCGAGGGCGAATTCGGCAAGAAGTACCTGCCGGCCAACCCGAACATCTACAGCAGCAAGGAAGGGGCCCAGGAGGCGCACGAAGCGATTCGTCCTTCTGATGTCAGCATGAAGCCTACCCAGCTGACAGGCATGGAGCGTGATGCCGAGCGCCTCTATGAGTTGATCTGGCGCCAGTTCGTGGCCTGCCAGATGCCGCCGGCCGAGTACCTGTCGACTACCGTCACAGTCGCAGCGGCGCAGTTCGAGCTGCGTGCCAAGGGTCGAATCCTCAAGTTCGATGGTTACACCCGCGCGCTGCCACAGTTGAGCAAGCCAGGCGATGACGATGTATTGCCGGAGATGGATAAAGGCGAAGTGCTCAAGCTGATCAAGCTCGATCCGAGCCAGCACTTTACCAAGCCGCCAGCGCGTTATTCCGAAGCCAGCCTGGTCAAGGAGATGGAGAAGCGCGGGATAGGCCGGCCGTCCACTTATGCGGCGATCATTTCGACCATTCAGGATCGTGGTTACGTTGCCTTGCACAACCGCCGTTTCTATTCGGAAAAAATGGGCGACATCGTCACCGAGCGCTTGTCCGAAAGCTTCTCCAACCTGATGGACTATGGCTTTACCGCCGGCATGGAAGAGAACCTCGACGATGTGGCTCAGGGCGAGCGCCAGTGGAAGCATGTGCTCGACGAGTTCTACGGCGACTTCAAGAAGAAGCTCGAAGTGGCCTCGGACAGCGACAGCGGGATGCGCGCCAACACGCCAACGCTGACCGATATCGCCTGCCGCGAGTGCGGCCGGCCGATGATGATTCGCACGGCTTCAACCGGCGTGTTTCTCGGCTGTTCTGGTTACAGCCTGCCGCCTAAAGAGCGCTGCAAGTCGACCATCAACCTGATTCCTGGCGATGAAATCGCCGCGGATGATGAGGGTGAGTCGGAGTCGCGGGTGTTGCTGGGCAAGCATCGTTGCCAGAAGTGCGACACCGCGATGGACGCCTACCTGCTCGACGAGACGCGCAAGCTGCACGTCTGTGGTAATAACCCGGACTGCTCGGGTTACGAGATCGAACAGGGTCAATACCGCATCAAGGGCTACGAAGGTCCGAGCCTCGAGTGCGACAAGTGCGGCAACCAGATGCAGTTGAAGACCGGGCGTTTTGGCAAGTTCTTCGGCTGCACCAACAGCGAGTGCAAGAACACCCGCAAGCTGCTGAAGAGTGGAGAGCCAGCACCGCCGAAGATGGATGCGGTGAAGATGCCCGAGCTCAAGTGCGAGAAGGTCAACGATACCTACGTGCTGCGTGACGGCGCCTCCGGCCTGTTCCTGGCGGCCAGTCAGTTCCCCAAGAACCGCGAAACCCGCGCGCCTCTGGTGCTGGAGCTGATTCCGCATAAAGATGAAATCGATCCGAAATATAGCTTCCTGTTCGACGCGCCGAAGAAAGACCCGGAGGGGCGTCCTGCGGTGATTCGTTATAGCCGCAAGACCAAGGAGCAGTACGTGCAGACCGAGGTCGATGGCAAGCCGACGGGCTGGCGTGCGTTCTATGACGGTGGCAAGTGGAAGGTCGAAGACAAGCGCTGAGCGGACAGGACGCGCGCCTGCTTGGCGCAGGCGCGCGTATAGTGACTTGATCTGTTGTAGAGGACCCACCCATGGCCAATGAGCTGTATACCCGTACCAATCAGAAAGTCTACTTTGCCGGACTGGCGCTGGAGTCTTGGCGCAAGGCGGAGGAGGGCCGGGCCGTTAATGCCCAGGCGCTGATTCAGGCTGAGCGTGAAGTGGCGCTGTTTCACCTATACGGTGCGCTATTGGGCCTGTGCCATGAAATTGCCGGTTACTACCACCTGGCCGAGCGTCAGGTGCCGCGGGTCGAGCTGCTACTGAATCGCGCGGTGCTGGATGCTGCACCGAGTCCCGAACTGGCGGAGCTGGTCGAGTTGGCGGAGCAGCCGGAAACCTGGTTGGCGCAATTGCTCAAGGCCTATGCCGAGTTGTTCCAACCGCCGTTGATGGCAAAGAAAGCTAAGACCGACCCGCGTCAGCCGTTGATCGAGGCGGTCAGCCTCGACCAGGAAGTGCCGGCGCTGGAGCGAGCAACGCTGGAGACGTGGCGTCAGCAGCTGAAAGAATTGGCGCTGCGTTTTCGTGAGTCGCTCAGCGAGTGCTGAGCTGAGTTTGGACAGGCGGACTAGGGTGAGCCCTGGTCGGCTGTTACAATGCCGACCTTTCGTGGAGAACCAACCTTATGCCAACGTCCTTCCTTGAAATCGTCGAGTTACCTGACGGGCGCATCGCCCTGCGTCGTGCGGAGGATGAAGAATCCCTGGTGGTTCTGGATTTTTCTGCCGATGCCAAGGCTTTTCTGCAGGGGCAGCATGTCGAGGTGGCTAAGGCGATGCTGAATGTCGGCGTGCAAATGGCCGGTAAGCTGGCCGAGAATAATTTTCAGCAGGAAGAAGAAGGGCCCCGAGTCCTGCATTGAATAGGCAGGCAGGAGCGCCTATTGGCTATTCCGAAACTTTTATTCGCTATCCAGTGGTTTTGTGCTTACCCGAGCCATGCATCGCGCACAGTCCTTGTGCCGTAGCTGCCACAACGCTCTAGCCTAAACTGATATTCAGGCTCTGCGCCTGGCCTTGTCGAGCCGCCAGTTCCAGCTGTTGCCGAGCATCGCGCTCGAGAGGGTGCAGCCAGCTGACGACGGTATGGCTGCGCCCCAGTCTTAGCGCCTCCTGGGCCAGTTCCAGGGCGTTCTGCTCGCCGCGTGGATGTAGTAGCAGGATTCGCTCGCGGTTGAGTCCGGCGTCGCGTAGCCAGGTTTGTGTCAGGCTGGCAGGCGGGGCTATCAGGGTCATCCAGCGTTCATCATGGTTCTGGCTCAGCTCGCGAAGAATGGGCGCGAGTAGGGTCAGGCAGTGTCCGGCAGCGCCACGTAGCGACATTTCACTGAAGGCTTCCGGTTCATCCTGCCACGGTGCTTCCCGTACTTCGGTCAGTAGCGGGGTTGCTGTCGAGACCAGAAAGGCTTCAAAGAGTGGCAGCTGTGTACGGTTAAGCGACTGTGGGAACTGCATAACGTCTCCTTTAGCGGCGAATAACGCCGACACTCAAGCCTTCTATGACCAGATCCTGTGTTTCCAAGTCCACTTCAATCGGTGCGAACTCAGGGTTCTCCGCGATCAGCCAGACTTTAGTGCCTTCGCGTTTAAAGCGTTTTACCGTTACTTCGTCATCGATTCTGGCGACTACTACCTGGCCGTTGCGCACCTCCTGGGTGGTGTGGACCGCGAGTAAGTCGCCATCGAAGATGCCGATGTCTTTCATGCTCATGCCGCGCACGCGCAGCAGGTAGTCAGCTTTAGGGCGGAAGAATTCCGGATTGATGCGGCATGATTCTTCAATGTGCTGTTGCGCCAGAATAGGTGCGCCGGCGGCGACTCGGCCGATGATCGGCAAACCGTCTTCTTCGTCATTGGGCTCGAAGCCAGGGATGCGGATGCCGCGAGAGGCGCCCGGGGTCATTTCAATCGCGCCTTTGCGGGCCAGAGCCTTGAGGTGTTCCTCGGCGGCATTGGGCGATTTGAAACCCAGTGCCTGAGCAATTTCCGCACGAGTGGGCGGATAGCCATTGTCTTCAAGGCAATGCTTGATGAAGGCGAGAATCTCGGCTTGGCGTGGAGTCAGTTTGATCATGTGGGTGCTCTGTTTTTTTATACAGTGACTGTGATTATATACAGTGCCTCGGGCTTGGCAATCCTCCTTTTGCTCTCGGCCAGACTGGTTGCTGGTCGTTTCGCGGCAGTTGCCTGTTACTCGATGGGCTTGGCGTTCGTCTTGCTACATGTTGTTATGGGTGTGTGACTGCCCAGCCAAAATACGGATTGCCAGACTTGACAAGGCAGTAGGCTGAAACGTATGTTTCAAACAAGTGTTTGTCAGGTGAAGAGATATGGCCCAGTCGGAAACCGTTGAACGCATTCTCGATGCGGCAGAGCAGTTGTTCGCGGAGAAGGGTTTCGCTGAAACCTCGCTACGCTTGATCACCAGTAAGGCTGGGGTCAATCTGGCGGCGGTGAACTATCACTTCGGCTCGAAAAAGGCACTGATTCAAGCGGTGTTTTCGCGTTTTCTCGGCCCGTTTTGCAGCAGCCTGGAGCGTGAACTCGATCGCCGTCAGGCTAAGCCTGAAACCAAAATCAGCCTCGAAGAATTGCTCGAGCTATTGGTCGAACAGGCGCTGACTGTCAAGCCGCGAAGTGGCAACGATCTGTCGATCTTCATGCGCTTGCTGGGATTGGCGTTCAGTCAGAGCCAGGGCCATCTGCGCAAATACCTGGATGAGGTGTACGGCAAGGTGTTTCGCCGTTACATGCTTCTGGTGCATGAGGCGGCTCCTCGCATTCCGCCTTTGGAGTTGTTCTGGCGGGTGCATTTCATGCTCGGCGCCGCAGCGTTCAGCATGTCTGGGATCAAGGCTTTGCGTGCCATGGCCGAGAACGATTTCGGGGTGAGTACCTCAATCGAGCAGGTGATGCGCTTGATGGTGCCGTTCCTGGCTGCCGGGATGCGTTCGGATAGCGGTGTCACCGATGAGGCCTTAGCCAAGGCGCAACTCAAGTTGCGCCCCAAGAGTCAGGCTGTTCCGGCCAAAGTCTAGGGCTGGGCTGGTGAACCTGGGTTCACTGGTCTGTCTGTCTTACTGTAGCGACAAGCCAGTCGTAGCATGGGCTTGCCAGTATGCAAGTGGGTGGGCTTGGCGGGTTCGATCCGCTAAGATTGCTGCCCATGCGCATTCTCGATCTTCTGCATATCTCCCTTGCCGATCAGTACCTGTACGGCTTTGCCGATGGGCGGCTGATGCTGCGCCTGCCGGTATCTACGGCTTTGAATGGGCCTGGCGAGCTCAATGGTTCTGGCTGCACGCCGCGTGGCTTGCATCAGGTGCGCGCGAAGATTGGCGACGGACTGCCGTCGGGGGCTGTGCTGCGCGGGCGGCGCTGGACCGGCGAAGTCTGGTCGCCAGCCTTGGCTGCGCAATTTCCCGATCGCGACTGGATCCTCACGCGCATACTCTGGCTCAGTGGCTGCGAGCCGGGGCGCAATCGCCTGGGTGCGGTCGACACCTTTCGCCGTTATATCTACTTGCATGGCACCACGGACAGCGAGCCGATGGGCGTCCCTCTTTCGCATGGCTGCGTGCGGCTGCGTAATGCCGATCTTCTGCTGCTCTTCCCGCTAGTCCCCATCCATTGTGCCGTTCAGATCGCTGAGGCGGCATGCCCGGAATGGGCCGCAACGCCACTCAATTAAGGATTTTTCGTGAGTTCAAGCCTGCAAGGTTCATTGATGCTGGACGTCGCTGGTACGTGGCTGACCGCCGAGGATCGGCAGATCCTGCGGCAGCCCGAGGTGGGCGGGCTGATTCTGTTTGCGCGCAATATCGAGCACCCGCGGCAAGTGCGTGAGCTGTGCGCCGCGGTTCGCGCCGTACGTCCGGATCTGCTGCTCGCAGTCGACCAGGAGGGCGGGCGGGTGCAGCGCTTGCGCCAGGGCTTCGTGCGACTGCCGGCAATGCGTGCGATTGCCGATAACCATAATGCCGAGGTGTTGGCCGAGCACTGTGGTTGGTTGATGGCCACTGAAGTGCTGGCCGTGGGCCTGGACCTGAGCTTTGCCCCGGTGCTGGACCTGGATTACCAGCGCAGTGCGGTGGTGGGCAGTCGTGCCTTCGAGGGCGACGCACAGCGCGCAACGCTATTGGCGGGCGCCTTTATTCGCGGGATGAACGCGGCGGGCATGGCAGCCACGGGTAAGCACTTCCCTGGGCATGGTTGGGCCGAGGCGGATTCCCATGTGGCGATTCCGCTGGATGAGCGCAGCCTGGAGCAGATTCGTGCCAGCGACTTGCAACCCTTCGCGGGTCTCAGTCGTCAGTTGGCAGCGATCATGCCTGCCCATGTCATCTACCCCAAGGTCGATGCCCAACCCGCAGGATTCTCGCGGCGCTGGTTGCAGGAAATACTGCGCGGCGAGTTGCGCTTCAAGGGGGTGATTTTCAGCGACGATCTGTCCATGGCGGGTGCTCATGTGGTTGGCGACGCGGCATGCCGCATCGAGGCTGCACTGACGGCTGGATGCGACATGGGGCTGGTGTGCAATGATCGGGCGGCTGCGGAGTTAGCCCTGAGTGCCTTGCAGCGGCTCAAGGTAGTGGCGCCTGCGGGCCTGGCGCAGATGCGCCGGCAAGCCTTTCCGGGTGTTGAGTATCGGCAGAGCCCGCGCTGGCTAGAGGCGATCGGGGCATTGCGTGCGGCGCAATTAATCAATTGAGGGGAATTCGATGACTGTTCACGCCATTATCGGCGGCACTGGCCTGACCCAGCTGGACGGCCTGACCATCACGGCTGCGCTGAATCTAGACACGCCCTATGGTGCGCCTTCGGCGCCGGTATTGCGGGGTGAATACGCGGGGCGCGAAGTGCTGTTTCTCGCTCGCCACGGCCACCCGCATCGAATTCCGCCGCACCAGGTCAATTACCGCGCCAACCTCTGGGCGTTGAAGGCAGCAGGCGCTCAGGCCATTGTCGCGGTCAATGCCGTTGGCGGTATCCATGAGGCCATGGGCACCGGGCATTTCTGCGTGCCCCATCAGGCCATCGATTACACCTCGGGCCGGGCGCATACCTTTTACGAAGGCGAGTTGGAGCATGTGACCCATGTCGACTTCAGTCATCCCTATGACGCTAAGCTGCGCGACATGCTGTGTGCTGCCTTGACGGCCGAGGGTTGTGCTTACAGCAGTCATGGCATCTACGGCTGCACTCAGGGGCCGCGCCTGGAAACCGTGGCCGAGATTGCCCGGATGGAGCGTGACGGTTGCGATATTGTCGGCATGACCGGGATGCCCGAGGCGGTGCTGGCGCGTGAGCTGGCGCTGCCCTATGCCTGCTTGGCGTTGGTGGTGAACCCGGCGGCAGGGAAAACCGCGGCGCTGATTACCATGGCGGAAATCGAGCGTGCCCTGGATCAGGGGATGGGCAAAGTCAAATCCGTGCTGGCGCGGGTGCTGGTTGGCTGAATAGTCGATCGATACGCATGGAAAGGGCCGCAGTCTGCGGCCCTTTTTAGTGTCTGGAATTTACATCGGGCTGATGCGAACCAGCACGCCCAGGTTGCCGTGATCGAGGTAGGTGAGCTTGCCGGCCTGCAGGCGGCTGCCTTGTTTGAGTCGTTCGCTGCTGATCAGCAGGCCACTGTCGTCGAATCTGTTGATCCATAGATCGGCTGTCAGATCGATGTAGCGTGCCTGTACCAGCGATAGCGTGCCTTCGACCGGGTAGTGGCCGAACCGCGGACTGCCCGTGTGCAGGGCCACGCTGCTGGTTTCGCCGCCGAGCTCCTGGCTCCAGGCTTTGTGCAGGAGTACCCGGTAGCCATTGTCCGGGTTGAGCTTCGCGGCCTGGCTATCAAGCGCTGTGGCGCGCTCCTGGGTGGGCTCGATTGGCTGAGCGCCTTTGGCCCAGTCATCCGGCGCGGTTTGCCCGGCAGGGATGGTCTCGCCAGCCTGGCGGAAGACGATCATTTCAACCTGATACCAGCCTGCGGCGACGGCGGGGGAGCCGCTCAGCAACGAGAGCAGGATAAGTGGCAGCAGGGCCGGGTTGCGACGTGCGCGCATGGGTTAGTCCTTTAAGCAGAGAGAGTCAGGCGCTCGAACAGCGCCTCCAGAGTGTTGAATCGTTCCTCCGGGCGCTCCATCGGCACTTGGAATTTGAACAGGGTGGCACCTTCGAACTTGTAGCGTTTCGGCTGACTCTGGATCAGCTTGATCAGGGTCAGCGGATCGACGCAGGTGTCGGCGGCGAACTCGATGCGGCCGCCTTGTGGGCCGGCGTCGACCTTCTTGATGCCGAGCTGGTCGGCCTGCAGCTTGAGCAGTGTCAGCCGAACCAGGTGCTTGGTCGGTTCCGGGAGCAGGCCGAAGCGGTCGATCATCTCCACCTGCAGCTCTTTCAGGCCGTCTTCGTCGGCGGCAGAGGCGATGCGTTTGTAGAGGATCAGCCGTGCATGCACGTCCGGCAGGTAGTCTTCGGGAATCAGTGCGGGGACCCGCAAATTGATTTCCGGGCCGCCGCCGAGGGGCTGGTCGAGGTTGGGTTGTTCGCCCTTGCGAATGGCTTTCACCGCGCGCTCGAGCATTTCCATGTAGAGGGTGAAGCCGACTGCCTGGATCTGCCCGCTCTGGCCGTCACCGAGCAGTTCGCCGGCGCCGCGGATTTCCAGGTCGTGGGTGGCCAGGACGAAGCCGGCACCCAGATCCTGAGCGTTGGCGATGGCCTCCAGGCGCTTCTGTGCATCGTCGGTCACCTGCTTGCGCGGCGGCGTCAGCAGATAGGCGTAGGCCTGGTGATGGCTACGGCCGACGCGGCCGCGCAACTGGTGCAGCTGGGCCAGGCCGAACTTGTCGGCGCGTTCGATGATGATGGTGTTGGCGCTGGGCACGTCGATGCCGGTCTCGATGATGGTCGAGGCGATCAGTACGTTGAAGCGCTTGTGATAGAAGTCGCTCATCACCTGTTCCAGCTCGCGCTCGCGCATCTGTCCGTGGCCAATCGCGATGCGCGCCTCGGGCACCAGCTCGGCCAGATCGGCGGCGCACTTCTCGATGCTCTTCACGTCGTTGTGCAGGTAGTAGACCTGGCCGCCGCGCAGTAGCTCGCGCAGCAGGGCTTCCTTGATGGTCGGGTTGTTCTGCTCCATGACGAAGGTACGCACCGACAGGCGCCGGGCCGGCGGCGTGGCGATGATCGACAGGTCGCGCATCCCGGCGACGGCCATGTTCAGGGTGCGCGGGATCGGCGTGGCGGTCAGGGTGAGGATGTCCACCTCGCTGCGCAGGGCCTTGAGCTGTTCCTTCTGGCGCACGCCGAAGCGGTGTTCCTCGTCGATGATCACCAGGCCCAGGTTGTTGAATTTGACGTCGTCCTGCAGCAGCTTATGGGTGCCGATGACGATATCGACCTTGCCGGCAGCCAGTTGCTGCATGGCTTCGCCGACTTCCTTGGCGCTCTTGAAGCGGCTCATTACCTCGACCTTCACCGGCCAATCGGCGAAGCGGTCGCGGAAGCTGTTGTAGTGCTGCTGGGCGAGCAGGGTGGTGGGTACCAGTACGGCGACCTGACGGCCGCTGTGCATGGCGATAAAGGCGGCGCGCATGGCCACTTCGGTCTTGCCGAAGCCGACGTCGCCGCAGATCAGGCGATCCATGGGTTTGGGTGCCAGCATGTCGTCGCGCACCGCATCGATCGCGGTCTGCTGGTCCGGGGTCTCCTCGAAGGGGAAACCGGCGCTGAATGTGGCGTAATCCAGTTGCGGGTCGGCGAACGCGTAGCCTTCACGGGCGGCGCGACGGGCATAGATGTCCAGCAGTTCGGCGGCCACGTCGCGCACTTGCTCGGCGGCCTTGCGCTTGGCTTTCTGCCAGGTTTCCGAGCCGAGGCGGTGCAGCGGGGCGAGGGCGTCGTCGCTGCCGGTGTAGCGCGCGATCAGGTGCAGGCTGGCCACCGGCACATAGAGCTTGGCTTCTTCGGCATACATCAGGGCGAGGAATTCGGCGGCCTGGCCATCGATTTCCAGGGTGATCAGGCCCAGGTAACGCCCGACGCCGTGATCGATATGCACCACCGGTGCGCCTTCACGCAGCTCGGTGAGGTTTTTGATGACATTGTCGCCACCATCGCGGGTCTTCTCCCGGCGTCGGCGTTGCATGACGCGCTGGCCGAACAGCGGGCTCTCGGCGATGAGGGCCAGATCTTCCAGCAGCAGGCCTTCATCCAGCGGTGCGATGCAGATGCCCAGGCGTTCCTTGCTCGCCGTGAACGCTGGCCAGCCGTCAACTTCCTTGGGTTTCAGCTTGAGGCGGGCGAGCAGTTCCAGGAGTACTTCGCGGCGGCCAGCGGACTCGGCGCAGAACAGCACGCGGCCCGGATGCTCTTCGATGAAGCGGCGCAGGGCGGCCAAGGGTTCGCTGGCCTTGGCCTGGATCGCCAGGTCCGGCAGGGGTTGGGCGGTGAAGCGCTGGCGGCCGACGCCGGTTTCGATGTCGTCCTGGCTGATGACCACGCGTGGCCAGTCTTTCAGGCGGGCGAAGCAGTCTTCTACCGGCAGGAAGATGTCGGCAGGCGGTAGCAGCGGCCGCTCGGGGTCGACACGACGTTCTTCGTAGCGATTGCGCGCGTCCGTCCAGAAGTGCTCTGCGGCTTTTTCCACGCCCGGCAGGGAGAACACCTGAGTGTCCTGCGGCAGGTAGTCGAACAGCGTCGCCGTCGCTTCGAAGAACAGCGGCAGGTAGTACTCGATACCGGCCGGGGTGATGCCGGTGGACAGGTCCTGGTAGATCGGGCAGCGGCGGAAGTCCACGTCGAAGCGCTCGCGGAAGCGTCCGCGAAAGTCGCTGACGGCCTTCTTCTCCAGCGGAAATTCGCGCGCCGGGAGCAATTTGATCGAGCCGACCTTGTCGATCGAGCGCTGGGTCTCCGGGTCGAAGGTGCGCAGCGTCTCGATTTCGTCGTCGAACAGGTCGATGCGGTAAGGCTGATCGCTGCCCATCGGGAACAGGTCGATCAGCGCGCCGCGCACGGCAAACTCGCCGTGCTCGTACACCGTGTCCACGCAGCGATAGCCGGCCGCCTCCAGGCGGGTGCGCATCTCGTCTACATCGAGCTTCTGGCCGACATCCAGCACCAGGCTGCTGCCGAGCAGGAAGCGGGTCGGCGCCAGGCGGTGTAGGGCCGTGGTGATCGGCACTACCAGCACGCCATGTTTCAGTTCCGGCAGGCGGTAGAGCGCGGCGATACGTTGGGAAATGATGTCCTGATGCGGCGAAAACAGATCGTAGGGCAGGGTTTCCCAGTCCGGGAAATGCAGTACGGGCAGCGTCGGCGCGAAGAAGCTCAGCTCCTGCTCCAGGCGTTCGGCGCTCTGGCTGTCGGCGGTCAGCAGCAGGGTAAAGCGTTTGGCGGCGCTGGCGGCTTCGGCGATCGCCAGGCTCAGCGCGGCACCGGGCAGGTTGCCCCAGTGTTGTTTTCCGGCGGTGGCCGGCAGGGACGGTAGGCGCAGTACGGACACAGGCGGCTCACGGTCATGGCACAAGGTCGGCGATTGTAGCGGGCGAGGACGCTTTATGTCAGTCGCGACAGGCGCGCATTGCTCATGCCAGCGTGCGCCGTCATAATGTAGCCCCTTTTTTCAGCCCCTACATGTGGAAGGTACTGCCCGTGACTCAGAAGCCCGACCAGTGTCTCGGTGAATGGATCGATCGCGAAGCCTTTGCTGAAGCGATGATTCCGCTGATTGGCCAGCTTTACCGTAACAACAACGTGGTCACCTCGATCTACGGTCGTAGCCTGATCAACCGCTCGGTGATTCAAATCCTCAAGGCTCACCGTTATGCACGTCACCGCCTGGACGGTGATGCCGAACTGTCGGTGCATGACACTTTCCCGATTCTCAAGACCATGAGCGAGCTCAAGCTGGGCGCCGCTTCCGTGGATCTCGGGCGTTTGGTGGCCAAGTTCATCAAGCAAGGTAACGGCCGTAGCATCGAGCAATTCGTGCGCGACGAGCTGGAGCCGGTAGCCGGGCAGCAGAACCTGCTGGCGCGTAAAGGCACCGACGTGGTGCTCTACGGCTTCGGCCGTATCGGTCGCCTGCTGGCACGTATCCTGATCGAGAAAACCGGCGGCGGTGATGGCCTGCGTCTGCGTGCCATCGTCGTGCGCAAAGGTGCCGAAAACGATCTGGTCAAGCGCGCCAGTCTGCTGCGTCGTGACTCGGTGCATGGTCCGTTCGACGGTACCATCACGGTCGATGAGGCCAACAACACCCTGACCGCTAACGGTAACCTGATCCAGGTGATCTACGCGAAGAACCCGACCGAGGTGGATTACACCCAGTACGGTATCCAGGACGCATTGCTGGTGGACAACACCGGTGTCTGGCGCGATGCCGATGGCTTGGGCCAACATCTGGCCTGCCCGGGTATCGATCGCGTGGTGTTGACCGCGCCGGGTAAAGGCAAGCTGAAGAACATCGTGCACGGTATCAACCACGGTGAAATCACTGCCGATGACCGCATCGTTTCGGCTGCGTCCTGCACCACTAACGCCATCGTGCCGGTGCTCAAGGCAGTCAACGACAAGTACGGCATCATCAACGGTCACGTTGAGACCGTTCACTCGTACACCAACGACCAGAACCTGATCGACAACTTCCATAAGGGTGATCGTCGTGGCCGCAGTGCGGCGCTGAACATGGTCATCACCGAGACCGGTGCGGCCACGGCAGCGGCCAAGGCGCTGCCCGAGCTGGCTGGCAAGCTGACCGGCAACGCTATCCGTGTGCCGACGCCGAACGTGTCCATGGCCATTCTCAACCTGAATCTTGAGAAAGCCACTACCCGTGAAGAGATCAACGAGTACCTGCGCTATATGGCCCTGCACTCGGATCTGCACAAGCAGATCGACTTCGTTAACTCGCAGGAAGTGGTTTCCACTGACTTCGTCGGTTCGCGGCATGCCGGTGTGGTGGATGCCGAGGCGACTATCGCCAACGACAACCGTGTCGTGCTGTACGTGTGGTACGACAACGAGTTCGGCTACAGCTGTCAGGTGGTTCGCGTGATGGAAGATATGGTTGGGGTCAACCCGCCGGCTTTTCCTGGCTAAGTACTAGCCATGCATAAAAAAACGGGAGCTACGGCTCCCGTTTTTTATTCCTTTTCACTCGGAGCTAATCGGCCAATAAGTGCCTACGTAACGACTCCGATAGCCCCTTGGGCGCCAGCCAGATGCCCAGATAAGCTTTGGCCAGTTCCGGGTTGCGGCTGGTAAAGGTGATCTTGCCATTGCGCTCCAGGGTCAGGCCGCTGCGGTCGTTGTAGTTCAGGGCGTAACGGTCGCCTGGGCGAATGTCGCGAAAACTGGCGTGCAAGGCGTCCAGTTCGTTACGCAATTGGGCAAGTGCGGGCTCATCCTGCTGTCTTTTTAGGCTCGCCCAGGCAGCCTCGATTACGTCCTCGCGCTCGATGGCCCGGAAGTAGTACAGCTCAAGACGCTTGCTGCGGGAGTCGTCGAGTATCTGGCTCGCGCTGGTCTGCGGCGCGGTGTAAAGCGCGGCGGCATAGACGTCCGCCCAGAGGTAGGTCAGGACGCTTTGGTTTTTCAGTGTCAGGCGGACGTGTTCGAGTTGGGTTTGTGCTGGGAAATTCGCTTCGCGCAGACGCTCGCTGCTATCGGCGAGAAGCGGCGGGCTGAGCAGTAGCAGGGCGACGAGCGCGAGCAGTCGATTCATGGTGAGTTTCCTGGTGGCGTGAAGGGCTTTATGTCGTGCTCTGTAACGGAAAGTTCAAAATAAGCAAGCGCTTGGGTAGTCAGTCCTAGGGGGGGGTCTTTATAATCAAGCGGATTTTTTACCCGCGTCCGGCATCATCATTCGCGCCAATAATGCATTGGTGCGCAATTGGCTATTAAGCATCCAGATGTCGTTCGTATTCTAAAAAAAGCTTATAAATCAGTGGTTAGGCAAACCTATGATCAAAATAAAAGATGGGCTTGATTTGCCCATAACCGGCGCGCCGGCGCAGCGTATCGAGGCCGCAAGGCCGGTACGCAGCGTCGCCGTCATAGGCTCCGATTATCACGGAATGAAGCCTACGATGGAGGTGCAGGTTGGCGATCGAGTCAAACTCGGCCAAGTGCTGTTCTCGGATAAGAAGTCGCCCGGGGTGAGCTACACCGCGCCAGGTGCCGGGGTGGTCAGTGCTATTCACCGGGGCGAGAGGCGTGTTCTGCAGTCGCTGGTGATTGACCTCGACGGTGATGAACAGGTGAGCTTTGCTCAGTATCCGGCCACCCAGTTGGACAGCCTGAGCGATGCTCAAGTGCGCGAGAACCTGCAGCAGTCCGGCCTATGGACCGCCTTGCGCTCCCGGCCGTTCAGCAAGGTTCCGGCCGTGGATGCCGTACCCAGCTCTATTTTCGTGACTGCCATCGACACCCACCCCCTGGCTGCGGATCCGGCACTGGTCATCGGCGAATACGCCGCTGACTTCGAGAGTGGACTCAAAGTGCTCAGCTGTCTGGGTAAAGTCTTCCTCTGCAAGGCCGAAGGCGCGAAGCTGCCCGGCGAGCAGTTGAGCAAGGTCCAGGCCGAAGCGTTTGCGGGCCCACATCCAGCCGGCCTGGCGGGTACGCATATCCACTTCCTCGACCCGGTCAGCGTCAGCAAGGCGGTCTGGTCGATCAATTATCAGGATGTGATCGCCGTCGGTAAGCTGTTCAGCACTGGACAGCTGTGGGTCGAGCGCGTGATCTCCCTGGCGGGGCCGGTGGTCGAACAGCCGCGCCTGCTGCGGACCCGTCTCGGCGCCAACCTGGAAGAGCTGACTGCTGGGCAATTGCAGTCGGGCTACAACCGACTGATTTCCGGTTCGGTGCTCGGCGGCCGCACCGCCCAGGGCGCCTATGCCTATCTGGGGCGTTACCACCTGCAGGTGTCTTGCCTGGCCGAAGGCACCGATCGCGAGATGATGCATTACTTGCGTGCTGGGGTTAACAAGCACTCGGTAATGAATATCTTCGTTTCCAAGCTGATGGCGGCCAAGACCTTCGCCTTCTCTACCACCACCAATGGCAGCCCGCGCGCCATGGTGCCAGTGGGTAATTACGAAGCCGTGATGCCGCTGGATATCCTGCCGACCCAACTGCTGCGCTACCTGATCGTTGGCGATACCGAGATGGCTCAGAAACTGGGCTGCCTGGAACTCGACGAAGAAGACCTGGCGCTGTGCACCTATGTGTGTGCCGGCAAGTATGAATACGGTCCGATTCTGCGCGATAACCTCGCCCGCATCGAGAAGGAGGGTTGATCATGGGAATTCGTGCATTCCTCGATAAAATCGAGCACAACTTCGAACATGGCGGCAAATACGAAAAGTGGTACGCCCTGTACGAAGCCGTCGACACCTTCTTCTACCGCCCGGGCAGCGTGACCAAAACCACCGCCCACGTGCGTGACGGTATCGACCTCAAGCGCATGATGATCACGGTTTGGTTGTGTACCTTCCCGATGATGTTCTTCGGCATGTGGAACACCGGCTATCAGGCCAACCTGATCTTCGCCCAGAGCCCCGAGCTGTTGGCGGCCCAGGAAGGCTGGCGCTTCGCCCTGATTGGCTCCCTGGCCGGATTTGACCCCGGCAGCCTGTGGGACAACTTCATCCAGGGTGCGGCGTGGTTCCTGCCGGTTTACGCCACTGCCTTTATCGTCGGTGGTTTCTGGGAGGTGTTGTTCGCCTCGATCCGCAAGCACGAGGTCAACGAAGGCTTCTTCGTCACCTCGGTGCTGTTCGCCCTGATCCTGCCGCCGAGCATTCCGTTGTGGCAAGTGGCGCTGGGCATCAGCTTCGGCGTGGTGATCGGCAAGGAAGTGTTCGGCGGTACTGGCAAGAACTTCCTCAACCCGGCGTTGGCCGGTCGCGCCTTCCTGTTCTTCGCCTACCCGGCGCAGATGTCCGGTGACGCGGTATGGACGGTGGTCGATGGCTTTGCCGGCGCGACGTCCCTGAGCCTGGCTGCGGCCGGCGGTATCGACAACGTGGTCGGCCAGGGCATCACCTGGATGGACGCCTTCGTCGGCACCATTCAAGGCTCCCTGGGCGAGACCAGCACCCTGGCCATCCTGATTGGCGGTGGCGTCCTGCTGCTGACCAAGATTGCCTCCTGGCGCATCGTCGCCGGGGTGATGCTGGGGATGATCGGCCTGAGTCTGCTGTTCAACGCCATCGGTTCGCAAACCAACCCATTGTTCGCCATGCCTTGGCATTGGCATCTGGTGGTAGGCGGCTTTGCCTTCGGCATGTTCTTCATGGCCACCGATCCGGTATCGGCTTCCATGACCAACACCGGTAAGTGGGTGTTCGGGGCCTTGATCGGCGTGATGGTGGTGTTGATTCGTGTGGTCAACCCGGCGTTCCCGGAAGGCATGATGCTGGCGATCCTGTTCGCCAACCTGTTCGCACCGCTGATCGACCACTTCGTCGTTCAAGCCAATATCAAGCGGAGGCTGGCACGTAATGTCTAGTCAAAAAGAATCCACCGCACGCACGCTGACGGTGGCCCTGCTGGTCTGTCTGGTGT
>JBFKAF010000015.1:0-17876 GCA_041621735.1 Pseudomonas sp. | reverse complement strand
CAGATACTCAGCGACAAGATCAACGAGAAGCTGCGCGAAACCGAGCGCCTCACCGGCCTGGATTTCGAGCGCTTCACCAAGTCCATGCTGCTGGCGCAGGGTGGCTTCGCCGCCTTCCTCGAAGCCAATGCCAACCAGCGCGCCGAGCTGCTGGAAGAACTGACCGGCAGCGAGATTTACGGGCAGATATCCCAGCGCGTGTTCGAGCAGACTCGCGAGGCGAAGGTTGCCCTCGATCAGCTGCGGGCCCGCGCCGAAGGCGTGGAGTTGCTCAGTGCCGAACAACGCGCCGAGCTGCACGCCGAAGCCGAGCAGCTCGGTGTCGAGGAGGCCCGGCTGAGCGCCGAGCAGCTCGAACTGCAACGCCAGCGCCAATGGCGCGATGAGCTGAGCAAGGCGCAAAGTCAGCAGCAAGTTGCGGCGCAGGCCGAGCAGCGTGCCCTGGACGAGTTGCAGGCGTCCCAGGCACAACTGGCGCAATTGGCGGCCAGCGAGCCGGCGGCAGCGCTACAGCCGCTGTATCGCGACTGGCAGCAGGCGCAACAGGCCGTAAGCCAGACCGAACAGGCCTTACAGCAGACCCAGGCCGAGCGTCAGCAGGCTGCGCAGCGCATCGGCGAATGCCTGTGGCGGGCCCGGCAGTTCAGCCAGCAACTGCTCGACCAGCGTCAGCAGACGCGGGATCGGCTTGTCCTGCAACGTGAGGCATTGGACCAGCAGCTGGCCGCGCATGCTCAGCACGCGCGGCTTGGCGAGCAGCTGGCTGTCTGGCGCAACCAGCTCGATGCGCGGCAGCAATTGGCCGCAGAAGTGGTCCAGCTGGGCAGCCGTCAGCAGCAGACCGAGCAGGCGGCACAAGCGCTCACGGCGCAGCTGGCACAGCACGGCGCGCAACTCGGCGACGAGCAAGCGCGTCTGAACCACGCGCAGCGGGTCGAGGGCGAACACCAGCAGCAACTCGCGGCCTTGCTGGCCGGGCGCAACGAGGCCGCCCTGCGCGAGCGCTGGCAACTGTTGCACCGGCACAGCGGATTGCTCAGCCAGCTCAAGCAGCTCGCTATGAGCGGCCAGCAGCTGGGCGAACAGCAGGCGCAACTGGATAGCCGACTGAGCGCGCTGCGTGTGCAGCACGCCGCCAAGGACGCTGAAGTCGGCGCGCTGCGCACGCACTACAAAGACCTGCAGCAGCAGGTGCGCGACCAGGAAAAACTGCTGGAACAGGAGCAGCGCATCCAGGCCCTGGAAACCTACCGCGCGCAGTTGCAAGAGGGCGACGCCTGCCCGCTGTGCGGCTCCCATGAGCACCCGGCGATTGCCGCTTATCAGGCGCTGGACGCCTCGGCCACCCAGCAGACTCTGCAGGCGAAGAAGTCCGAGCTGGACGCCTTGGCCAGCAGCGGTCAGCGCCTGGCCAGCGAGCTGGCCGCCTTGGCGGCGCACCTGGAGCAACAACAGCAGCAGTTACAACGCAGCCGGCAGGAGCAGGCCCAGCAGGTCGAGCGCTGGCAACAGCTGAGCGAGCAGCTCGGTACGCCTCTGCTCGATGCCGACGCGGTAACCGATCATGAGCGGCAACTGGTTGCCGAGCTGGAGGTGTTGCAGCACAGCCTCGAACAACTCGACGGCCTGAAGACTGCTGCGGAACACGCACGCACGGCGCGCCTGCAACTCGAACAGGCTTGCAGCGCGACGCAGCAGCAGCTGGCGCTGGGCAATCAGCAGTTGCAGAGCTGCAACAGCCAACTCGCCGAGTTCGGCGAGCGCCTGCAGCAGGCGCAACAGCAACAGCGCGAGCGCGAGCAGGTGCTGCACGAGGAGCTGGCCGGTTTCGGCTACGACCTGCCCAGCGATGCCGCGCAGTGGCTAAGCGAGCGCTCTGCCGAGTGGCAGGGCTGGCAGCAGGCGCAACAACAGCGGCTGCAGCTGGAGAACCAGACCCGCGATCAGGAGCATGCGCTAGCGCTGGCGCGCGAGATACAGGATCGCTGGCTGCAGCGCTGGTCTGCCCTGGCGCAGGCCGAGTTGCCGATCTTGGCTGCGGTCGCCGATCCGCAGCAGGCCTTGCAGCAATGCGAAGCCGAGCTGGGTGAATCGCACAGCCGCCAGGCGCAGTTGCAAGGCACCCAGCAGACGCAAGCAGAACGACTGCTGCAGGAACAACACAAGCTCGAGGCGCAAGCTGAGCAGTGGAGCGCGGCCTTGGCCGCCAGCCCGTTTATCGATGAGGCGGCGTTCCGGGCCGCCATGCTCGACGAGCAGCAGCGCAGTGCGCTGAGTCAACTCAAGCAGCGTCTGGATCAAGCCCTGGCCGAAGCCAGGGTGCTGAAAGCGGCCGCCGAGCAGCAACTGGTTGGCTTGCAAGCCAACCCGGCTAGCGCACTCAGCCGCGAACAGCTGGAGGAAAGTCTGCTGGCCCTTGCCGCGCAGTTGAAAAGCCTGAGTCAGCGCCAGGGTGAACTACGTGCGCAATTGCAAGGTGACGATGCCCGCCGTCTGGGCCAGCAGAGCCTGTTCGCCGAGATCGCCGCCCAACAGGCTCAGTACGACCTGTGGCAGCAGCTCAACAGCCTGATCGGCTCGGCCGATGGGGCGAAATACCGCAAGTTCGCCCAGGGCCTGACCCTCGATCACCTGGTCTACCTGGCCAACCAGCAGCTGCAGCGCCTGCACGGGCGTTATCAGCTGGGGCGGCGCAGCAGCGGCGAGCTGGAGCTCGAAGTGATCGACACCTGGCAGGCCGACGTCGCCCGCGACACCAAAACCCTCTCCGGCGGCGAGAGCTTCCTGGTCAGCCTGGCGCTGGCGCTGGCGCTGTCCGATCTGGTCAGCCACAAGACCAGCATCGACTCGCTGTTCCTCGACGAAGGCTTCGGCACCCTCGACGGCGAAACCCTGGAAGTTGCCCTGGATGCGCTCGACAACCTGAATGCCAACGGCAAGATGATCGGGGTGATCAGCCATGTTGAAGCACTCAAAGAGCGCATTCCGCTGCAGCTGAAAGTGCACAAGAGCGTGGGCATGGGTTATAGCGGGCTGGATAAGCGCTTTGCGGTAGTGGGCTAGGGGCGTCGAGCGCCCCAGGGTGCCCCTGCTGTTAAGGCATCTCGGGAGAGTAGCCGCGGAACGGCGTCCATCTGAGGGGGTGCCCCAGCAGGCCGTTATCGGCCTTGAAGTTTTTCCAGTCGAAGGTCTGCGCGAACTGATTGGCTTGTTCCGCCGGCAGCGGGCTGGCGATCAAGTAGCCCTGCATCCAGTCACTGCCGACTCTATTCATAATGCAGAACTGCTCGACCGTCTCTATGCCTTCGGCAATGACTTTGAGGCCCAAACGTTGGGCCAGGGCAATCAGCGTTTCGCAGATGGCAAGACCTTCGTCGGTTTGCATGTCGATGACGAAGCTGCGGTCGATTTTCAGCACGTCCAATGGTAGTTGGCGCAGGTAGCTGAGTGATGAATAGCCAGTACCGAAGTCGTCCAGGGCAATCTTCACCCCGGTCATGCGTATGCTGCGCAGGAGCTGGATGTTGGCTTCCGGCTGTTGCATCAGCATCGATTCGGTCAGTTCAAGACAGAGTGCGTCAGGCGCTATGCCTGCTTGCTTCAAGGTGGTGAGCAGCGAGTCGGCAAATGCCGGATGCGCCAGTTGCTTGATCGATACGTTGACGCACATGTGCTTAATCGGTGAGCCCTGGTCCTGCCATTCTTTCAGTTGCTGGCAGGCTGTTTCCAGCACCCATTGCCCGGCGTCCGTGATCAGGCCCGACTGCTCCAGCAGCGGAATAAAGTCAGCGGGGTGAACCAGACCCAGGGAGGGGTGTTGCCAGCGTATCAAGGCCTCTACCGAGTCGATGGCACCGGTGGTCAGGTTCAGCTCTGGTTGGTAGTGCAGGACGAATTGTTGTTCCAGCAGGGCCGAGTGCAAGTCGGTCAGCAACTGCAGGCGCTGCCGCGATTTCTCGTCGAAGTCCCGCTGATACACCACGGTCTGCCCGCGCCCCTGGCGTTTGGCCAGGTACATCGCGGTGTCGGCGCTGCGTAACAATAAGGTGCCACTGCTGCCATGCTCTGGGTAGATGGCTATGCCGATGCTGGCATGCATGTAGATCTTGTCCGGACCCAAGGCGATGGGCTCGCCCAGGCTCGCGTGCAGTCGATTGGCGACGAGCATGGCCTGGTTGGTGTCGGGCAGGCTGGGCAGCAACACCAGAAATTCGTCGCCACCCAGACGGCCGACCATCGACTCATTATCCTCCAGGGCATTGCTGTCTGGATTGCCCAAGGTGTTGTGGCCGTGCAACTGCAACAGTTGATCCGAGGCACGCAGGCTGTGCACGAAGCGTCGTGAAACCTCGATCAGCAGGTTGTCGCCAATCTGGTGGCCGAGCGTGTCGTTAATTTCCTTGAAGTCATCGAGATCAATCATCAGCACGGCGTACTGACTGGTTTTGCTCACCTGCCGGTTCAACGAATTGGTCAGGTGTTCGGCCACCAGGCGCCGGTTGGG
Source organism: Pseudomonas sp. (assembly GCA_041621735.1). Classification (GTDB taxonomy): domain Bacteria; phylum Pseudomonadota; class Gammaproteobacteria; order Pseudomonadales; family Pseudomonadaceae; genus Aquipseudomonas. The sequence goes on along the minus strand of JBFKAF010000015.1, from coordinate 13,372 downwards.
TAAACCGGTCAGCGCATCGTAATTGGCCATCTGGGTCAGCTTCAGCGTGGATTTGCGTTGCACCGCGAAGACCCGTTCCACCGCTAGCGCGAAGCCGGCAATCAGCAGGCTCAACAATGTCAGGCGCTGCCACATGTCTTTGCGGATAGGGTCGATTGCCGTGTTGAGGTCGGCCGCCGACTTATAGCGATGCAACTGCCACGCCTCGGAGAAGGGCAGGCGGATGGTTTGCTCGAGATGAATGGCCGCCTGCTGCTTACCCGTGAGGAAATCCGCCAGGTCGAGGTTGCGTCTGTCCATGATGCGCACATCGGTCTGGCGATTCTCCAGCAGGTATTCGGCTGGTGGAGTGGCCAGGTCAGTCTGCTGCCGGTCCAGGAATTCTTTGTCCGCAGCGGTGATGGGCAGCCTGGGCCAGCCGTTCAGGACGGCTTCCAGTGCGTTGGCCCGCAGTACGGCAGTCACCAGCCCTTTGAACTCCTTGCTGGCCTGATCATAGATAGGCACGGACAGCAGAATGCCCAAGGTATTGCGCTCGTCGCCGTTGGCGATCGAGGTGTACTGGGAGTTATCGCAAGTACGCAGCAGGGTCGAGGTCACCGCTGCAATGCCCTCGGGAGCCTCGGCAGGTAGCAGGGGATGTTGCTGCTGAAAAAAACTGAGCTGCCGTACATATTCGGCATATTCGGCGGCTTCGTATTCTTCGGGTTCATCCTGCTCGTGAGTTTGATCTGCCTTTTGCGCGTCGGCGATCCGTTCGAGCAACACCTGATCAAACATCAGGAAAGGCACTTCACCCCGTTCCGGGGCAAAACCGCCATACACCATATAGATTTCAGAGACCGCGACATCGCTGGAAATGTGGTTATACAGTTGCTGGATGGTGTCGGCGTCACTCTCGTCGAAGTGCCCCAGCTCGACGACGTCGTCATCAATGCTGCGGCGATTGCGCGGGGCCGCGCTACGCACTGCCGGCAGCAGGGAGATGGTCTTGATGGTGACGTAGGTTCGCTCCAGCACACCGGCCAGTTTTTCGGCCATGTTTTGTGCTTCGAGGCGCATCTCGTTGCGGATTTTTTGTTGGGTATTGGCCGCTATCTGCTGGGCGTCGCGGTAGATGGCCAGCGCAGCGATTATCCACAGCAGCATGAAACCGACAGAAATGGCGTATTTACTCCATCCATTCATGCGCCACTTGCTGGGCGCTCTCAGAATTGTTCTGCTCGGCTTACTCGTCATAGGCCTGGCCATTCCCTGCTGCTACCCGCGTGTTGTACTTATCGAGTTACCGACGCTGAATGTGTGTGCCGACCTGCTCTTGCGAGCGCCTCCAGCCGCCCGGCAATGGAACCGGTGTTTGCTTAGCTTAGCCGCGCGCTAAATTTTAGCGAGAAGGCTGAACCGGATGAGGCGATCGATACCCAGCCAGAGCGCGTCGTTGGTCTGTGATATTGAAACGATATCATGCTGTATGCCCGCGCGGCAGCGAGTTTCAAACGCCCATGCCTACTGGCATCTGCGCTGGGTTGGGTGTTTAGTGCCAGGCCCACAACCTTGGCCTGGCTTGCCGACTCAGGTGTCGTGCAGCCGGGCGAGCACGGGCTGCTTAGTGCTCGTTGTAATTGTTAGTGCTAGTTGTCATTGTTGGACGCTACAACTGTAGCTAGACTGCCTCGCATGAACCGACGCCTGTGGTTGTATTTGGTCTTGCTGATCAGCTTCGCACTACCCCTCAGTGGGGTGGTGAATGCTATCGAGCGGCTACAAGCGCCTTGCCCCATGCAGTTCGACGACCTGTCGCAGGTCGGTGAAATGACTCACGACTGTTGTGATGAGCAAAAAAGCGCCCACGCTGGCAGCAAGGTGTGCAAAAGCGGCGAGGAGTGCAAAACCAGCAGCCTGCTGCAGGTCGTCAGTATCAAGGCCGCCTTGCACGTTGGTCATCAGCCGGCGCTGGTCAGCCGCAGCGCGTTCATTCCTACCCCGGCACCCGGCGGTGTGTGGCGACCTCCTCGCGTCTGATTCCCGTTAAGTCCTGAATTCCATCCCGCGCCGAATCGTGCGAGGGATGGCCGGCGCCTGCCTGCTTGGCTGCGCGTCGGGAAATCAACCTGACTGGAATCTTCACGATGAACTTCCGACGTTATTGCAGCGGCCGGCCGCTGCTCGCGCTGCTGAGCCTCTGTGTGCTCGGCTGGCCAGGCCTGGCCAGCGCCTTGACCCTCGCCGAAGCCCTGCGCCTGGCCGAGCGCGAGGCACCCTCGTTGGCCGCGCAAGTCGCGCAAGTCGATGCGGCACGTAGCAGTGCCATACCCGCAGGTGAGCTACCCGATCCCAAGTTGCTGCTGGGTGTGCAGAATTTTCCGGTCGAGGGTGACAATCGCGGCAAGCTCAATGCGGACTTCATGACCATGCAGATGGTCGGGGTCATGCAGGAGGTGCCCAACCGCGCCAAGCGCCGTGCGCGGGTCGAGGCGGCTCAGGCCGGGGTCGAGCGCGCTGCGGCGGCGCAGCGAGTCGAGCGTCTCAAGGTGCGCCGGGAAACCGCGCTGGCCTGGATCTCGGCCCTGGCCGTCGAGCAGAAACTGGCGTTGTTCCAGACCCTCTATGCCGAGAATGAATTGCTGGGCAAAGCGGTGCGCGCGCGCATCGCGGGGGGCGGCGGCCTGGCGGCGGACAGTGTCGGCCCCAAGCAGGAAGCCGCGCTGCTGGCCGAACAAGAAGATGAGTTGCTGCAGAGTCGGACGCAGCAACGCGCGGCTTTGCGCCGCTGGATCGGCTCGCGGGCCAGTGAGCCGCTGTCGGGACAGCTGCCGAATTGGCCGGTCGACGCGCAGCACTATCAGCGCAACCTGCAACACCACCCCGAGTTGGCGGTATTCGAGCCCATGACCGATGCGGCGCAAGCCGAGGTGCGTCAGGCCATGGCGGAGAAGCAATCCGACTGGAGCTGGGAACTGGCCTACCAGAAGCGTGGCGCCGCCTTCGGCGACATGATGAGCGTGCAGTTCAGCTTCGATCTGCCGCTGTTCCCCGGTTCCCGGCAGAACCCCAGGATCGCCGCCAAGCAGGCCCAGCTGAGTCAGCTCGAGGCCGAGCGTGAGGCCAGTGAGCGTGAGCATGCGCAGCAGCTGGAAGATGACCTGGCCGAGTACCGCCGCCTGCATCGCGCCCTGGAGCGCAGCCGACAGACCCTAGTGCCGTTGGCCGAAGAGAAAGTGGCGCTGAGCCTGACCGGCTATCGAGCCGGCGCCAGCGACCTGGCCAACGTGATCGCCGCTCGCCGAGAACTGATTGAGGCGCGGCTGAAACAGATCGATTTCGAACAACAGCGCGCGCTGACCAGCGCCCGACTGTATTTCGCTTATGAAGGGGTAGGCCAATGATTGCTCGCAAGCTTACAGGTACTGTGCTGGCCGGCCTGCTGCTGGCCATAGGCACAACGGGCGGCTACTGGTTAGCCCGGTTATCAGGGAGCGACATGCACACCGCACCCAGCGCCGCGACTCAAGGCGCTGCGGCCACCGAACAGGCCGAGGTGCTGTACTGGTACGACCCGATGTACCCGCAGCAGAAATTCGACCAGCCGGGCAAGTCGCCCTTCATGGATATGCAACTGGTGCCGCGCTATGCCGACGCTGGCGGCGACAGTGCGGCGCTGAACATCGACGCCAGCATCACCCAGAATCTCGGCATGCGCCTGGCGCCAGTGAGCCGCGGGACGCTGAGCAATAGTCTCGAAGTGGTCGGCAACCTGACCTTCAATACTCGCGATATCGCCGTGGTGCAGGCGCGTAGCGGCGGCTTCGTCGAGCGGGTGTATGGCCGCGCCCCGGAGGATTTGCTGGCTGTCGGCGCGCCGTTGGCCGACCTGCTGGTGCCCGAGTGGGTCAGCGCTCAGGAGGACTACCTGGCGCTGCGTGATGCCGACGCTCCCGAGCTGCTGGCGGCGGCGCGCCAACGCCTGCGTCTGGCTGGCATGCCGGCACCTCTGATTGCCCGCCTGGAACGCAGTGGCAGCGTGCAAACCCTGTGGACTGTGACCAGCCCGATCGCCGGCGTGCTGCAGGAGCTCAGCGTGCGCGAGGGCATGACCCTGGCCGCCGGGCAAAGCCTGGCGATCATCAACGGCTTGCGCAGCGTCTGGCTGGACGTGGCGGTGCCCGAGGCCGAAGTCCAGGGCCTGTACGCAGGCCAGGAGGTCGAGGCGCGCTTGCCGGCCTTCCCCGGCGAGGTACTGCAGGGCAGGGTCGATGCGATTCTGCCCGAGGCCAATCTGGACAGCCGCACGCTGCGGGTGCGGGTCGAGCTGGCCAACCCCGAGGGTCGCTTGCGCCCTGGCCTGACCGCCCAGGTGCGGCTGAGCCGTGCGACCGAGCAGAGTGCGTTGTTCGTGCCCAGCGAGGCGGTGATTCGCACCGGTCGCCGGGCCCTGGTGATGCTCGCCGAGGGCGAGGGGCGCTACCGGCCGCTGGAAGTGCGCCTGGGAGCCGAGGCCGAGGGCAAGACGCAGATCCTCCAGGGGCTGGAGGAGGGCCAGCAGGTGGTCGCCTCCGGGCAGTTCCTGCTCGACTCCGAGGCCAGCCTGCGCGGCATTCTCGCCCAAGGCCTGGAGGCCAGTGCGCCCGTCGCCGCACCCGCCCTGCATGAAGCCGAAGGCCAGGTCATGGCTATCGACGAGACTTCGCTGACCCTGGCCCACGGCCCGTTCAAGACCCTGGGCATGCCCGGCATGACCATGCGCTTTCCCCTGGCCGATCCGGCCTTGGCGCAGGGTATCCAGGTCGGTGCGCAGGTGCGCATCGGCGTGCGCGAGACGGACAGCGGCCTGCTGATCGAGCGTCTCGACAAGTTGGCGGTGCAGCCATGATCGCCGCACTGATTCGCTGGTCGGTGGCCAACCGTTTCCTGGTACTGCTGGCCACCCTGTTCTCCGTAGGCTGGGGCCTCTGGTCGCTGCAGAATACGCCGATCGATGCCTTGCCGGATCTGTCCGACGTGCAGGTGATCATCCGCACCCCCTATGCCGGCCAGGCGCCGCAAATAGTCGAGAACCAGGTGACCTATCCCCTGGCCACCACCATGCTCTCGGTGCCGGGGGCTAAGACAGTGCGCGGTTACTCCTTCTTCGGCGACAGCTTCGTCTACGTGCTGTTCGAGGACGGCACCGACCTGTACTGGGCACGTTCGCGGGTGCTTGAGTACCTCAGTCAGGTGCAGAACCGCCTGCCGGCCAGCGCCAAACCGGCGCTCGGCCCGGACGCCACCGGGGTCGGCTGGATCTACCAGTACGCCCTGGTGGATCGCAGCGGCCGGCATGACCTGGCCCAGCTGCGCGCCCTGCAGGACTGGTTTCTCAAGTTCGAGCTGAAGACCCTGGCCAACGTCGCCGAGGTGGCGACCATCGGCGGCATGGTCAAGCAGTACCAGGTGCAGCTCGATCCGATCAAGCTGGCCAGCCTGGGCATCACCCAGGCCGAGGTGACGGCGGCCATCGGCCGGGCCAATCAGGAAACCGGTGGTGCGCTGCTGGAACTGGCGGAGACCGAGTTCATGGTGCGCGCCTCCGGCTATCTGGAAAACCTCGAAGACTTCCGCGCCATCCCCCTGCGCCTGGGCCGTGGCGGTGTGCCGGTAACCCTCGGTGAGGTGGCGCACATCCAGCTCGGCCCGGAGATGCGCCGTGGCATCGCCGAGTTGGACGGCGAAGGCGAAGTGGTCGGCGGTGTGGTGATACTGCGCAGTGGCAAGAACGCGCGCAGCACCATCGCCGCGGTCAAGGCCAAGCTGGAGAAGCTCAAGAGCAGCCTGCCCGAGGGGGTGGAGATAGTCACCACCTACGACCGCAGCCAGCTGATCGACCGTGCGGTGGAGAACCTCAGCCACAAGCTGATCGAGGAGTTCATCGTGGTCGCGCTGGTCTGCGCGCTGTTCCTCTGGCACCTGCGCTCCTCCCTGGTGGCCATAGTCTCGCTGCCGATCGGGGTGTTGATTGCCTTCGCGGTCATGCAGCAGCAGGGCATCAACGCCAACATCATGTCGCTGGGCGGCATCGCCATCGCCATCGGCGCCATGGTCGATGCCGCGGTGGTGATGATCGAGAACGCGCACAAGAAGATCGAGGCCTGGCGCGAGGCGCATCCGGGCGAAGAACTCAAGGGCGAACAGCACTGGCAGGTGATGACCGCGGCGGCGGTGGAGGTCGGCCCGGCGCTGTTCTTCTGCCTGCTGATCATCACCCTGTCGTTCATCCCGGTGTTCACCCTGCAGGCCCAGGAGGGGCGTCTGTTCGGGCCCTTGGCCTTCACCAAGACCTATGCCATGGCGGCGGCCGCTGGCCTCTCGGTAACCCTGGTGCCGGTGCTGATGGGTTACTGGATTCGCGGGCGGATTCCCTCCGAGGCGCAGAACCCGCTGAATCGTTGGTTGATCAAGGTGTATCAACCGGCCCTCGACGCAGTGCTGCGTTGGCCGAAGGTCACCATGTTGGCCGCGCTGTTGGTGTTTCTCAGCGCGCTGTGGCCGTTGTCGCAACTGGGCGGCGAGTTCCTGCCGCCGCTGGATGAGGGCGATCTGCTGTACATGCCCTCGGCCTTGCCCGGGCTGTCGGCGCAGAAGGCCGCGCAACTGTTGCAGCAGACCGACCGGCTGATCAAGACAGTGCCGGAAGTGGCCCATGTGTTCGGCAAGGCCGGGCGCGCCGAGACCGCTACCGATCCGGCGCCGCTGGAGATGTTCGAGACCACCATCGCGTTCAAGCCGCAGGAGCAGTGGCGTGCCGGCATGACCCCGGAGTTGCTGGTGGAGGAACTGGATCGGGTGGTGCGGGTGCCGGGACTGAGCAATATCTGGATTCCGCCTATCCGCAATCGCATCGACATGCTCGCCACCGGGATCAAGAGCCCGATCGGGGTTAAGGTCGCCGGCGCCAACCTGGCGCAGATCGACGCGGCCACCCAGGCCATCGAGAAGGTCGCCAAGACGGTGCCAGGGGTGACTTCGGCGCTGGCCGAACGGCTGAGCGGCGGGCGTTATATCGATGTCGACATCGACCGGGTGGCGGCCGCGCGCTACGGCCTGAACATCGCCGACGTGCAGTCGATAGTCTCCAGTGCCATCGGCGGCGAGAACGTCGGCGAGACCATCGAGGGCCTGGCGCGCTTCCCGATCAGCGTGCGCTACCCACGGGAATGGCGCGACTCGCTGAGCGGCCTCGAACAGCTGCCGATCTACACCCCGCAGGGCAGCCAGATCACCTTGGGCACGGTGGCGCGGATCAGCATCAGCGACGGCCCGCCGATGCTCAAGAGCGAGAACGCGCGGCTTTCGGGCTGGGTCTATGTCGATGTGCGCGGTCGCGACCTGGCCTCGGTGGTGGCCGATCTGCGCCAAGCCATCGATGCACAGGTGCAGTTGCAGCCGGGCGTCAGCCTGAGCTATTCCGGCCAGTTCGAGTTCCTCGAACGGGCCAACGCGCGGCTCAAGCTGGTGGTGCCGGCCACCCTGTTGATCATCTTCGTGCTGCTCTACCTGTGCTTCGCCCGTTTCGGCGAGGCCTTGCTGATCATGGCCACGCTGCCATTCGCCCTCACCGGCGGGGTGTGGTTCCTCTACCTGCTCGGCTACCACCTGTCGGTGGCCACAGGGGTCGGTTTTATCGCCCTGGCCGGAGTCGCCGCCGAGTTCGGCGTGATCATGCTGCTGTACCTGAAGAACGCCTGGGCCGAACGCGAGGACGCCGGGCGCGGCGACGAGGCGGCGCTGCTCGAGGCGATTCGCGAGGGCGCGGTGCAACGGGTGCGGCCCAAGGCCATGACGGTGGCGGTGATCATCGCCGGCCTGCTGCCGATCCTGCTGGGCAGCGGCACCGGCAGCGAGGTGATGAGCCGCATCGCCGCGCCCATGGTCGGCGGCATGCTCAGCGCGCCGCTGTTGTCGCTGCTGGTGTTGCCGGCGGCCTACCGCTTGATGCAGCGCCGAAAGATCAGGACGGCCACGCTATCCGCTTACGAGGAAACGCAGGGCTAACCCATGGACCAACTGAGGGCATGAGCGTCCGGGCTGCGCCGGGGCTGCAGGCCCATTGCGGAAAAGGCGGGGGCTGGCGGCTACTGCCAACGTGCCTTGCGCCAGGCCGCCTGCTGCTCCGCGTCGAGGAAGGTCCAGGCGACGAAGCGGCTCTGCTTCTGCCCCTGGGCCATCTCGACGGTGCGCACCTCGCGGGCGCCGGCCTGTTGCAGCGCGCTATACACACCGGGCAGGTTGCTGGCTTTGGAGATCAGGCTGCTGAACCACAGCACCTGCTGCGGCACTTGCGCGCTCTCCTGAATCAGGCGGCTGACGAATGCCGCCTCGCCGCCCTGGCACCAGAGCTCGGCGGCCTGACCGCCAAAGTTCAGCACGGGCAGTTTGCGCTTGGGGTCGAGCTTGCCGAGGTTGCGCCACTTGCGCTTGCTGCCGCTGCTGGCTTCTGCCGCCGAGGCGTGGAAGGGCGGGTTGCACAGGCTCAGGTCGAAGCGTTCAGCGCTGTGTAGCAAGCCCTGGAATATGTGCCGGGAGTCCAGTTGCTGACGCAACTCGATGGCCGCGCCGAGACCGGGGTTGGACTGCACTATGGCCTTGGCCGAGGCGATGGCGCTGGCGGCGATGTCCGAGCCGAGGAACTGCCAGGCGTACTCCCGATTTCCCAGCAGCGGATAGATGCAATTGGCGCCGACGCCGATATCCAGCGCGCGTACCCGGGCGCCGCGCGGAATCTCGCCGCCATTGCAGGAGGCCAGCAGATCCGCCAGGTAATGCAGGTAGTCGGCACGCCCGGGAATCGGCGGGCACAGGTAGTCGACCGGAATGTCCCAGTGCGCGATGCCATAGAACTGCTTGAGCAGGGCGCGATTGAACACCTTGACCGCGGCCGGGTTGGCGAAGTCGATGCTCTGTTTGCCGTAGGGGTTGAGGATAACGAACGCGCCCAGCTCCGGGCTGCTGGCAATCAGCGCCGGGAAATCGTAACGGCCCTGATGGCGGTTGCGCGGGTGCAACTGGCCCTTGTCGGCAGCGGGTTTGGGCTGAGCAGGGCGCGGCGTGGAGGGTTTACGGCGGGGCTGTTTCGGCGGCAGGGACATGGCGGGCGGATCGCAGGCTCGGGGTTGCGGATTTTCCCACAGCTCGGCGTGGCGTGCAGGGAAAGTCGTCGTCAAGAACCTGTACGGCTGGTTGGTTAGCTCAAGCTCGGATGGCTGAGGTGTTGAGGCAGGGGTTGCGACCAGTCATCGCGGGCTTGGTTACGCTGCGGCCGGCTAGGCGATATGCAGCCACATCGCCAGATAATCGAAGAATAGGCAGTACAGGGCTATCGGCAGCGGCAGACCGAGCAGGGTGCCGAGCAAGTAGTGGCGAAAAGGCACGCCAGACAAGGCGAGGGCGTAATTCAGCGCCGGCACGGTCTGGAACAGCATGCGCAGGGCGATGATGCTGGTCAGCGGGCGACGATCGAGGCCGGCCAGCAAGCGCTTGGCCAGGCGGTTGTTCAGTTCGCGCAGGGCGTTGCCACCGAGCAGGCGGATGGTGAAGAAGGTGAAGATGCACGAGGCGCTGGCGGCCAGGTAGGTGGCGATGCCGCCGTAGACTTTGCCCAGCGCCAGCACGGCGGCGGCGAGGAAGATCCAGCCGGGAATCTGGATCAGGTTACCCAGGGCGAACAGCAGGATGAACAACAGCAGCCCCGCGACCTTGTGCATCAGAATCAGCTCTTGCAGGGATGCCAGGCTGAATTGGGCGCGGATACCCAGGGCTTCGAACAGCACGAACAAGGCCAGCAGAAACAGGATGACCAGCAACAGGCGGCGGTAGCTGCGCATGACGGGCCTCGCTTCGCTGTTCAGGGATAGCCGAGTATGGCCTTGATCTGTGGCAGGTGGGCGGCGATCCACTGCGGGTTGATCGCGCCCCAGTCGCGGATGGCGTAGTGCCCGGCGTTATTGCGCTCACCGCTCTGTTGCTCGAATACGCAGTCGATATCCAGCTCGGCCAGGGCGGCTAGGGTGTCCTGGGCGGTGCGTCGCGGCATGCCGGTGGCTTCCATCAGCGCCGGCACACTGCAGGCGCCGCCGCTGTCGATCAGCCAGGCCACATACAGGCGCCGGTAGAAGCTGGTTTTGGTCTTGCTCACATCCATCGCGCTGTGCTCCTGGGGGCGGTGGCGGTGCGCCGCTGGGTGGGCGCACTCTGTCAGGGCGACGGCTGTCAGCCCAGCGTTGCAATACCAATATAGGTCGCCGCGCCGGCCATATAGCCGACGAAGGCCAGCAGGCTGATCTTCTTCAGGTACCAGATGAAGTTGATCTTCTCCATGCCCATGGCCGCCACGCCCGCCGCCGAACCGATGATCAGGCAGCTGCCGCCGGTGCCGGCGCAGTAGGCGAGCATTTCCCAGAACGTACCGTCGACCACGAAGTTACTCAACCAGCCCGCTTCGCTGACACCGCCGACTTCCAGCGCCGCAGGGCTGACCAGCGGGTACATCTTCATGGCGCCGGCCACCAGCGGCACGTTGTCGACTACCGAAGACAGCAGGCCGATGGCGATGTTGATTGCGTAGATGTCGCCGAGCCCCTCGCGCAGCAGGGTGGCGACCTGGATCAGGTGGCCGGCGGTGGCCAGGCTGGAGACAGCCAGGAGGATGCCGAGGAAGAACAGCACGCTGGTGGTATCGATCCGCCGCAGTACGCCGACTACCGAGAGCGGGTGCTTGTCTTCATCGTTCTTGCCGCGGTGGATCACCTCGGTGACCACCCAGAGCACGCCGAGACCGAGGAGGATGCCCATGTAGGGCGGCAGGTGGGTGACGGTCTTGAACACCGGCACGAATACCAGGGCGGCGATGCCGAGGATGAACACCAGGTTGCGTTCGAACGGCGTGGTCGGGTCGCGGCGTTCTTCATCCAGTACCGTCAGCTGCGGGCGATGGATCTCGCCCTTCATGGTGAAACTGAGGATCAGCAGCGGCACCAGCAGGCACACCAGGCTGGGGATAATCAGGTTGACTACGATGCCGCTGGCGGTGATCTGGTTGCCGATCCACAGCATGGTGGTGGTGACGTCGCCAATCGGCGACCAAGCGCCGCCGGCGTTGGCGGCGATCACCACGATGCCGGCGTAGAACCAGCGTTCCTTCTGCTCGGCGACCAGTTTACGCAGCAGCGAGACCATGACGATGGTGGTGGTCAGGTTGTCCAGGGCGGCGGAGAGGAAGAAGGTGATCAACGCCACCATCCACAGCAGGGTGACGCGCTTGTTGGTGCGGATGCGGTCGGTGATGACCTTGAAGCCTTCGTGGGCATCGATCAGTTCGACGATGGTCATGGCGCCCATCAGGAAGAACAGGATCTCGGAAATCTCGCCGAGGTGGTGACGCAGCTCCACGGTGACATGGTGGGCGTTATTCGCGCCACCGGCGGTGCCCGTGCCGATCAAGGGAAGGATGGTGTCTGCCCCCAGCACCAGCAGCGTCCAGCACAACACCGCAGTCAGAATGGCCGAGGCGGCCTTGTCGATCTTCAGCGGGTGCTCGAAGGCAATACACAGGTAACCAAGGACGAATATCAACGCCATCAACGCATACATGATCAGAATTCCAGTTCAGGGCTTTTTTTATGGATGTACTTTTTATGGGTAAAAAAGTGCCGGAGGCTCTTGATGCGCCGGAGAAGATGCCTGATTTGGGCAGAAATTGGGAGGGGCTTTATGCGCGGATGTGATTTCAATGGGGTGAAATCAGCGGGGTTTGGCTATTAGGTCGGGCCTCAAGCGCACTGGATGCGGCGCTTGAGGCCCATAACAGTCAGCTCGGCTGCTGCAGTGAGTGGTGCTCTGTGTTCTCTGCGAGCGTGGCCTGTGGGGGGCGGATGAAGGCCAGGCTGATCGCCAGCAGCGGCATGATCAGGTTGAAGAAGCAGTAGGGCAGGTAGCTCCAGGTCGCTACTCCCAGGGTTGCCGCCATATAGGCGCCGCAAGTGTTCCAGGGGATCAGCACCGAGGTCAGGGTGCCGCCATCTTCCAGGGCACGTGACAGATTGACCGGCGCCAGACCGCGTTTTTCATACTCGGCGCGATACATGCGGCCCGGCAGCACCAGGGCGATGTACTGGTCGGCGGTGATGATATTGGTGCCGATGGTCGTCGCAATGGTGCTGGCGATCAGGCTGCTGGTGCTTTTGACCAGATGCAAGGCGCTCTGCAGCAGGCGTTGCAGCAGACCGAGTTTCTCCAGCACGCCGCCAAAACACATGGCGCAGATGATCAACCAGACGGTGGTCAGCATGCTGCTCATGCCGCCCTTGGACAGCAGGCCGTCCAGGGCCGGGTTACCACTGTTCGACTGATAGCCGGCGAACAGCGCAGTCCATACGGTCTTCAGCGGTGCCAGCAGGCCCGCGCTGGGGTCGGCCAGGCGGCTCATCACCTCCGGTTGGAAGATCACCGCGAATAGCGCGCCGAGCAGGGCACCGAGAAATACCGCTGGGAATGCCGCCCACTGGCGCATGGCCAGGAACAGCAGGAAGGCTACCGGCAACAGCAGGTGCCAGCCCAGCCGGAACTGGCTTTCCAGTGCTTGCAGCACCACGGCGATGCGGCCGGTGTCGTGACTGCCGCTGGCTTGCTGGCCGAGCACGAAGAACAGCAGCAGGGCGATCAATAGCGCCGGCACCGTGGTGCGCAGCATCAGGCGAATGTGCTCGAACAGATCGGCCCCCGCCGCGACCGGCGCAAGGTTGGTGGTGTCTGACAGCGGTGAGAGCTTGTCGCCGAAGTAGGCGCCGGAAATGATCGCCCCGGCGGTTATCGCCGGGTCCAGACCCAGCCCGGAGGCCACACCCATCAGGCCGATGCCGAGGGTGCCGGCCACCGTCCAGGAACTGCCGATCGACAGCGCAGTGAGGGCGCAGATCAGGCAGCTGGTGACATAGAAGTATTCGGCGGAGATCAGCTTGAGGCCGAACCAGATCATGGTCGGCACGGTGCCGGCGAGAATCCAGGTGCCGATCAGGGCGCCGACCGCGAGCAGGATCAGGTTGGCCTTCATCGCCATATGAATGCCGGCGAGTATGCCTTCCTCTATCTGTACCCAGCGTAGGCCGTTCTTCAGGCCTACCAGGCCTGCGACGAAGGCGGCGCTCATCAGCGCGATCTGGTTCGGCCCGCTGGAGGAACTGTCGCCATACAGGTAAACGGAGAGGCTCAGCAGCAGTACCAGCACGCCAATCGGCAGCAAGGCATCGAGCAGGGAAGGGGAGCGTGTTGCGGTCATGTGATCTACTCAAAAAACAAGGCCCGCGGCTGAGAGGCCGCGGGCCTTTTGCTTACAACTGAAAGT
>JBFKAF010000014.1:0-18080 GCA_041621735.1 Pseudomonas sp. | reverse complement strand
GTGCCGTCGATCCTGGCGTTTGGCGCGAAACGTGAGTTTCGTCTGGCCAACATTTTCCTGGGGCGCATTGCCAGGCAGGTGAAAAGCTTCCGCCCGGACCTGATCCACGTGCACCATCCTTTCTGGCTGGGTTCTCTGGGCCTGTTTCTCGCCCATCGCCTGCGAGTGCCGAGCGTTTTTACCTACCACACGCGACTGGAGCACTACGCCCACTTCGTGCCGTTACCCGGCATGCTGTTCCGCAACCTGATTTCCCATGCCCTGATCAAGCGCTTTGCCGGCAAATGCGATGCGGTGATAGTGCCGACTTACTCTGCCGAGGAGTACCTGCGCATGATCGGCGTCAAAACACCCGCCTTCGTGCAGCCCACGGGCATCGAGTACCAGCGTTTCCAGGCGGTGACGCAGGCGCAGGTGGCGAGGCTCAGGCAGTCGCTGGGCATCGGTGAGGAGAGCGTCTTGCTCAGTGTGTCCCGGCTTTCCAATGAAAAAAATATCGACTTCATGATCGATGCCATTGCCAGCCTGAGGGCGCGCACCGAGCGGCCATTTCGTTTCCTGATGATCGGCGAGGGCCATCAGCGTGAGCGCTTGCAGGCGCGCATCGACGATCTGGGTCTGGGCCGCCACTTCGTCCTGATCGGCGCCGTGCCGCCCGAGGAGATGGCCGTTTATTACCGCCTGGGCGATCTGTTCCTGTTCGCCTCCAAATCGGAAACCCAGGGCATGGTGATACTCGAAGCCATGGCGGCGGGGTTGCCGGTGGTGGCGGTGCGTTCGAGTGGTGTCGACGATGTGGTCAGGCAGGGCTATAGCGGCTTTAAAACCCCGGAAAAACTCGAGCAGTGGTGTGCTCGGGTGGCGCAGTTGCTGGAGGATGAGGCGTTGCGCGCGGAGATGTCGCGGCACGCGTTGATGCTGGCTAAGGAACATTCAATCGAGCAGTTCGCCACGGACATCAAGGCTATCTACGGCACCATCCTGGCGGCCTCGCAGGCCCGCTAGGCCAATGGGCCACTCGCCCTTACAGCCGCCCTGCGCGGCGCAGGCGACGCAGCACGGAGCGGCGGTAGCACCAGGCCAGCATGGGTTTGAGGCCGGGCAGGCCGAGTAGCCAGGCCAGGGGCCGCAGTGCCGGGGTGCGCGACATCAGCAGAATATAGGCGTCCAGTTCGCGATGGATACGCCCTTGGCCGTCCTGCACATGCAATTCGGTGAGGGCCAGGCGAGGGTCGATGCCGGCCGCGCGCAGCTGTTCGTCCTTGCCGCTGATATCCAGCCATTCCACGCTGTCGTCGCCGCGGCTCTGGAGCTTTTCATAGCGGCGACGGTCGGCCACGCAGCGCGGGCAGGCGCCGTCGTAATAGACCTTGAGTCTGGCCATGGGCATTGGCCCGGTGGTGGGGATATTGTCAGTTTAGAGGGGAGGGGGCGTGTTCGCCTGGTGGGCAGCTCGGCCCCTCTCAGAACGAGAGGGGCGCAGATGTGTTGCGTGTTAGATCAAGTCGGCCCAGAGGTCGTATTCGTCGGCATCGACGATGCGCACGCGCACCTTGTCGCCGGGTTTGACCTCGGTGCTGCCGATAAACACGCTGCCGTCGATTTCCGGGGCGTCGGCGTAGCAGCGGGCGACCGCGCCTTGCTCGTCCACCTCGTCGATCAGCACCTCAAGCTCTTTGCCGATCTTCAGTTGCAGGCGCGCGGCGCTGATCGCCTGTTGGTGCGCCATGAAGCGATCCCAACGGTCCTGTTTGACCTCGTCCGGCACGTGGTTGTCGAGCAGGTTGGCCGGCGCGCCATCCACCGGCGAGTACTGGAAGCAGCCGACGCGGTCGAGCTGGGCTTCGGTCAGCCAGTCGAGCAGGTACTGGAAGTCTTCTTCGGTCTCGCCAGGGAAGCCGACGATAAAGGTCGAGCGGATGGTCAGCTCGGGGCAGATCTCGCGCCAGGCCTTGATCCGCGCCAGGGTCTTGTCCTCGAAGGCCGGACGCTTCATGGCCTTGAGTACTTTCGGGCTGGCGTGCTGGAAGGGGATGTCGAGGTAGGGCAGCAGCTTGCCGGCGGCCATCAGCGGGATCAGCTCGTCGACGTGCGGGTAGGGGTAGACATAGTGCAGGCGCACCCACACGCCCAGGCTCGACAGCGCCTCGCACAGTTCGGTCATGCGGGTCTTCACCGGCTGGCCGTTCCAGAAGTCGGTCTTGTACTTGAGGTCGACGCCATAGGCGCTGGTGTCCTGGCTGATCACCAGCAGCTCCTTGACGCCGGCCTTGACCAGGCGTTCGGCTTCGCTGAGCACTTCGCCGACCGGGCGGCTGACCAGCTTGCCGCGCATCGAGGGGATGATGCAGAAGCTGCAGCTGTGATTGCAGCCTTCGGAGATCTTCAGGTAGGCATAGTGGCGCGGAGTGAGCTTGATGCCCTGCGGCGGCACCAGATCGATCAGCGGGTTGTGCGCGGTGCTCGGCGGTACCACTTCGTGCACGGCGTTGAGCACTTGTTCGTACTGCTGTGGGCCGGTCACCGAGAGCACGCTGGGGTGCACGCTGCGGATCGCACCTTCTTCCACGCCCATGCAGCCGGTGACTATGACCTTGCCGTTTTCGGCGATGGCTTCACCGATCACCTCCAGCGACTCGGCCTTGGCGCTGTCGATAAAACCGCAGGTGTTGACCACCACCACATCGGCGTCCTGATAGGTCGGTACGACTTCGTAACCTTCCATGCGCAGCTGGGTCAGGATCCGCTCGGAATCGACCAGGGCCTTCGGGCACCCGAGGCTGACGAAACCGACTTTTGGCGTGGCGGGGGTGGACATGGCTAACCTCGAAGGGCGCTTTGGCGGCGCCTTTGATCAAAAAGTGCGCAATTCTAGCGGCAGGCAACGTTCTTGACCAGCCTGGCAAGCGGGTCAAGGTGCGGGTTCTGGGCTTGTCTCGGTGCTGAGGTGGGCGCGGCGTTTGCGCCAATGGCCAGTCAGGGCGCTCGCCTCGATGAAGGATGAGTCGTGCCTGGGTTCAGCTGCGCCCAGGCAGCATGGGTATGAGGGGGTGGTCGCGGCTTACCAAATGGTGAAACGCACCGGCGGCATGCAGGCCGGTCAACCAGTAACCAGCTGTGCCGACCCAGTCATGCCACTCCTTGATGGTCCTGCCCAGGGCGGGGTCCTTAGCAGTCTGGGCGGGCGGTTCCAGGTCGAAGAAGTAGATGGGTTGGCCGGCAGCGCTGAGGGTTAGACGCATAACCCTTAGATAGAGGTGGCTTGAGCGGCCCAGGTCGGTAGCGCTCAGGTTTTCTATGCGCTGACTGAGCAGGCTGGGGTCGGCTGATTTGCATGGAGCGGTAACTGGTGTGCAAGCTGGGCTTGCGGCGCCGGACGGCTCCACAGCAGCAGCAGGGCTCCCAGCAGCACGGCGAGGGTGAGCAGCAGAATGTGTCGCCAGTTGCGTTTAGACATGGTGTCCTCAGCGTTTGGCCTGGTCGGTGAGTCTACCGGCCATCGGCGCAGCCGCATTGGTCGGTGTCGTCGGCAGGGCGAGGTTGGCGTGCAAGCCTCAATTTCAAGTGTAGCGCAGGTCCCTCATGACCTCGGGT
Organism: Pseudomonas sp.; assembly: GCA_041621735.1. Taxonomy (GTDB): domain Bacteria; phylum Pseudomonadota; class Gammaproteobacteria; order Pseudomonadales; family Pseudomonadaceae; genus Aquipseudomonas. The sequence continues at coordinate 14,486 of JBFKAF010000014.1, read as the reverse complement.
AGGCGCGCAGCGCAGGCTGACGGCAAGCTTGGGGTCTGTAGGGCTGAGGGTACGGAGAGGGAGGTGCCGAGGGCAAGCGCTTGGCGCGCGAGCCCAGCGGGGTGGCTACGGCGCTGCGTTTGTAGGTGCGCTCGTGCGTGGCAGAGCTATATAGGAATTAGGCGTTGCCGAGGGCAGAAACGAAGAAGGCCACTCGATTGAGTGGCCTTCTTGATATTTGGTTGCGGGAGCAGGATTTGAACCTACGACCTTCGGGTTATGAGCCCGACGAGCTACCAGACTGCTCCATCCCGCGCCGGCCATTCTATACGGGAGCGCGTTGTTGTCAATCGATTATTACTTTTTAATCAATTACTTAAATGGAAGCGAGAGGCGGAAACGAAAAAGGCCACTCGTTTGAGTGGCCTTTTTGATATTTGGTTGCGGGAGCAGGATTTGAACCTACGACCTTCGGGTTATGAGCCCGACGAGCTACCAGACTGCTCCATCCCGCGGCGCCCATTCTAGCGTTGTATTCCATTTCGTCAAGTTTTAACTTTGGGAAACTGCTTTTTGTTCAGGCGCTTAGCGTTGCGCGGCAGTTGGGTTTTATCCCTTCGAGGCGTGTCCAGCGGGGCTTTCCGGACTATCGGGCGCAAAATCATTGACCTTGATTGCGCATGCCGTCCTTGAGTGTTTTATGCGTCCTGCTGGTGGTCGACAGCCCGTCAATTCCGCTCGGCCATCTCTCTCACGAGTGTCGCGACCAGGTCGGCAGCCGGCATCTCTCGCGCCAGGGGCGCTCCCTGGCCAGCCCACTGCACGGCAAAGTCGTCGCAGCCCTTGGCAATGGCTGCGACGTGCAGCGCCTTCGCGGCGTCGTAGGTTACTGGGTAGTCGGGCAGCGCCGGTGCCGCTGGGTTACCTGCGTCGGTGAACAGGCGATTGACCAAGCCGCGTGCGGGCCTGCCGGAAATGGCTGCGGTGATGGCTGTGTTCTCGACCCGGGAGCTTCTCATGGCCGCACGGTACGAGGCGTTGGCAGCGGACTCGGGGCTCAGGATGAAGGCCGTTCCCAACTGGGCGCCCGCCGCCCCCAACTGCATGACCGCGCGGATGCTTATGCCATCCATGATGCCGCCCGCCGCGATGATCGGCAGGGTCGAATGACGCGCCAGCGTACGCACCAGGGCCAATGTACCCATCAGCGTATCCTGCTCGGGCTCGAATACGCCGCGGTGGCCGCCGGCTTCCGCGCCCTGGGCCACGATGGCGTCGAGTCCGGCAGTGGCGATCAGGCGTGCCTCATCCAGCGAAGTCGCGCTAGCGAGTAGACGGATTCCTCTGGCCTTGAGCCGATCGATCCAGTCCTGCTTGGGCAGGCCAAAGTGGAAGCTGACCACGGCGGGACGGGTATCCAGCAGAACCTCAAGGGTTTCAGGATCATCCACGAAGCTTCGATAGATCTCACGCAGGCTGGCCGGCGGCTCGGCATCGAACTCGGCGAACAACGGGCGCAGGTGTTCTAGCCAGTGCTGCTCGCGCAGCGGATCGAGGCGCGCGGGCTGGTGGCAGAAGACGTTGACGTTGAATGCCCGGTCCGTGAGCTCGCGCGTCTGCTTGATCATCGCCTCGGCCTGGGCCGGCGAGCTGGCGCCGATACCTATCGAGCCCAGCGCTCCGGCATTCGACACCGCCGCCGCCAGCTGTGGCGTGGATACTCCGACCATCGGCGCTTGGATGATCGGGAAATCGATACCTAGTAGTTGCGTGATTTGCATGTTCGGCGGGTCTCCTGGGCCGGTTGCTCTGGTTGATGCAATTTCTCATGAGAGGCCGGCGCGCCAGAGTGGTGTTGGCTCGCGCTACGCCTTGCTGCGCAGTCCCAACGCCAGTGTTCAGCGTCGGGGGCAGCGGAATATTGGCAGAAACAGGACAAGGGAGGCCATGCCTCACTCGTTCTGTTCAATCAGTTACCACTTGCCGGTGCTCATGCCGCCGTCGACTGCCAGGACGACACCGGTGGTGAAGTCGGCCTTGGCCAGGTACAGCACCGCCTCGGCAATTTCGTCGACGGTGCCGACACGGCCGGAGGGCGCCAGGTGGTTGAGGAAGTCGCGCGCGCTCGGATCGTGCATGGGGGTATCGATGATCCCAGGGGCGACCGCGTTTACCTGGATATTGTGCGGCGACAGTTCCAGCGCCAGGGCGCGGGTCATCTGGTTGACCCCGCCCTTGATCAGCACGGGCAGTGCGGCGGGGACGGCGATATTGGGTTGTAGGGCCACGGCCGCGGAGATGTTCACTATATGTCCCTGTCCGCGCTGGATCATGTGGGCGGCCGCCACCTGGGAGCTGTAGACCACGCCCTTGAGGTTGGTATCCAGGAGCGCTTCCAGGTCCTCCGGAGTGTAGTCAATGAAGGGTTTTGGCAGGAAGAAGCCGGCATTGTTGACGAGCACTTCGACACTGCCAAAACGGTCGATAGCGGCGGCGAAGAGGTTGCGAGCGGTCGACGGATCGGCAACGTCACCGGCGACGGCGAGGAAACTGTCGGGATTGCCCAGGCTACCGGCGGCGGTCTTCAGGCCTTCGGTGGAGCGCGCGCCGCCCACGACGTTGTAGCCGTTGTCGAGGAAGGCCTTGGCCAGGCCTAGACCGATACCGCTGGAGGCGCCGGTAATGACTACGGTGTTCTTGCTCATGTGTTGTTTCCTCATCAGATGGACAGGACTGGCTAGCAGCTTGCTTCGGCAGGTGAGCCGCTAGTGAGGAGGACTATATTTTTGATTGGAGTGCGAATAAATCATGCCTCTTTAACTTCAGTTGATACTCCATGTAACTAATCTGGCGGAACCTCTCGGCTACGAGCTGTGCTGGTGTGGGTCGATAAGGGCAAGTGCAGGCGATCGTGCGCCGCCGGTCGAAGCGGGCCGTCCATTGTCGCGAGTAAGGGTCAAGTGTTGCGAGTAAAGGTCACGAGCCGAGGGCTATTGCCCTGGCGTGACAATAGGCCACCGAATCTGCGCAAGGTGGCTCCGTGCCGCCAGCAGCGGCGATCCTTGAGTGAAACGCCAACGCCCACCTCGGGGCTCGCCTCGAGGGCGTTGGTTAGCGACCCGGCCAGTGACTGGCCGGGTCTCGTTCAGGCGAACCTCACCCCTGGCTGTTCTTGCGATATTCGGTGGTGGTCATTCCGGCATAACCCCAGTTATCTGTGTCTACTTCTTCGATGACGATATGGGTGAGGTCGGGGCGTTTGCCTAGCACCCGCTCTAAGGTGTCGGTGATTTCGGCAATGACCTGGGCTTTCTGCTCCCGGGTAACCCCGTCACGGGTGATGCGAACGCTTACGAAGGGCATGGTGAGTCTCCATGGAGAGGGATCAATGGCGCCAGGGCAATAGGGTTACAACGTCCTTGGCTCGATTATCCGCGGCTAGCTCGTGAGCCAGTGCGGCTTCGCTGAGGGGATGCTCGGTGTCCACCACCGGTTATGGCGAACCCGTGGAACACGATGCATCCGGGGCCCGAGGTCTTCGAGATTGGCCTTGGATGGACTATATTTGTGATCGAAATTCTAATAAATGCCGTCTATTACACTTCAGTTGATACGCGATGTAATTAATGATGAAGCGCCACTTTAATGACATTCAGCTCGGCAGCATCGAGCTCTTTTGCCTGGCGGCAGAGGAGGGAAGTTTCACGGCTGCCGCGCTCGCGGCCGGCGTTACCCCGGCGGCCGTGAGTCGGTCTATATCCCGCCTGGAGGAGCGCCTGGCAACACGGTTGTTCGTGCGAACGACGCGGAGTATCCGGATGACGGAAAGCGGTCGTGCGTACTTTGAGCAGTGCCGCCAGGCGTTGACCCAGCTGGTGGAGGCTGAGCGTGAAGTAATGGGCAAGCAGCTCGAACCGACGGGAGAGCTGCGTATCAGCATCCCTACCACCTACGGTCATCATCGAATTCTTCCGTTACTGCCCCGTTTCAGGGAGCGTCATCCGGGCGTGAAGGTCGATGTCCACCTGGGCAACAGAAACATAGATCTCGTGGGAGAGGGCTATGACCTGGCGATACGGGTACGCGCACAGCCCGATTCGACACTCATTGCGCGCCATCTTGAGGATGCCCGATTGGTCGTGGTGGCAACTCCGGAGTACCTGGCTCGAAGTGGCACCCCATCGAACCTGGAAGAGCTTGGCGGCTGCGACTGCATTCAGTTTGAGTTGCCCAGCAGTGGCCGGCGTATACCCTGGCTGTTCAGCGAGAATGGCAAGGACCGCGAGATCTTGGGCAACGGCAGTTACTGCTGCTCCGACGATGTCCTCGGCGGTGTTACCTTGGCCAAGAACGGTGCAGGGTTGTTCCAGACCTATGCTTTCATTGTCGCAAGGGAACTGGAGGAGGGCAGCCTGGTGGAAGTTCTCCAGGAGTACGGTGGCCGGTCGCGGCCCTTCACCTTGCTGTATCCGCAAGGTCGCCACGTTCCTTTGCGTCTGCGCGTTTTCGTCGATTTTCTGATGGAATGCAAACATCAATGGAATGTCTGATCGCCGTCCATGGCGCATGACCTCTGCGAGGACGTGTGCGCTGGCGAACGGGCTTGGCAGCCTCCAGCGCAGAAAATCCAGCCGAGAAAATAGTGGGTATTAAGGCGGATGTCAGTTGTCGTCTTCATTAGATTTATACGTGTGAAATCAATGCCTTATGAAACAAAGGAAAATAATTCACGTTGACTGCGACTGCTTTTACGCCGCCATCGAGATGCGGGACGACCCGAGCCTGGCCAGCAAGCCCTTGGCCGTGGGCGGTGCAGCGGATCGCCGTGGGGTGATCGCCACCTGTAACTATGAGGCCCGTGCCTATGGGGTGCGTTCGGCGATGGCCTCCGGGCATGCGTTGAAGCTGTGCCCGGACTTGCTGATCGTCAAACCGCGCATGGATGCCTATAAGGCCGTCTCGCGGGAGATTCAGGCGATCTTCCGTGACTACACCGAGGTGATCGAGCCACTGTCATTGGATGAAGCCTATCTGGATGTGACGGACAGCCCGCATTTTGCCGGCAGCGCCACGCGCATCGCCCAGGAGATACGCCGCCGGGTGTCGCAGGAACTGCATATCACCGTGTCGGCGGGTGTGGCGCCGAACAAGTTTCTTGCCAAGATCGCCAGCGATTGGAAAAAACCCAACGGCTTGTTCGTGATTACCCCGGATCAGATCGAGGCATTCGTCGCCGCATTGCCGGTCAGCAAACTGCACGGCGTGGGCAAGGTGACGGCGGACAAATTGGGGCGTTTGGGCATTCGCAGCTGTGATGATCTACGCGAATGGGAGCGGCTCGCCCTGGTGCGCGAGTTCGGCAGTTTTGGCGAGCGTCTGTGGGGGCTGGCCCGTGGCATCGATGAGCGTCCGGTGCAGACCAACAGTCGCCGCCAGTCGGTCAGCGTGGAAAACACCTATGAACATGACCTGCCGGATCTGCCGAGCTGTTTGGCGCAATTACCGCAGTTGCTGGCGGAGCTCGATGGGCGGATGGCACGGCTGGATGCGAGTTACCGGCCGGAGAAGCCCTTCGTCAAAATAAAATTCCACGACTTCAGCCAGACCACCCTGGAACAGGCCGGTGCACGCCGCGACCTGAACAGCTACGGGCTGCTGCTCAGCGCGGCGTTTGCCCGTGGCAATAAGCCGGTGCGCCTGCTGGGTGTCGGTGTCCGCTTGCATGACCTGCGCGGCCGACAGGAACAGCTGGAGTTGTTTGCGCCGTAGGCTGGGTTAGCAGCGCGTCCTCGTTACCTGCAGTCGACGACGGCGCTGGACGCTGCGTAACCCAGCGCTGCACTGGGGATAGCACGGCACTGCGGGCTGCTCCGTACGCAGCGGCTCAAGGACCCGCTCGCGTGCAGCTCAGCCTTCCTGCGGCCAGAGACGGATCGGTTTACCGATGGCGGGCCACAGGCGTAGTTGTTCGATCGGCGAAACGTCCCAGCGTTGCACCTCGGCCAGGCTGGCGAGGAACCGCGCTTCCTGTTCCATCAGTGCCGGGGCGCAGAGTTTGCGGGTGCTGCCAATGGCGCCGAAGCTCAGTTGCTCGCCGGCCAGGGTGTAGCTGGCGAACCAGTGGTTGCAGCCCGCGTTGCCGTAGGCGCGGCCATCGTCGCCGAGGGTCAGGCTCAGATGGCTACGGTCGATCAGCGGACGCTCGCCGATCCATTCCACTTGATAAGTGCGCTCGGTTTCCAGTTGCACCGGAGCGCTGGCGCAACCCAGCAGGCTGGCGCCGAGCAGGCCGAGGGCGGTGGCGCGCATCATGGCGCTGCCTTTTTACAGCTGGGGCACAGGTGCTTGTTTTTTTCGCTGTTCCAGCCCAGCTCGTTAATCCGCGCGGTGGCAGCCTGGGTCTGGGCGGGCTTGCCGAGGGTCGCGTCGACGGCGAACTCGAAATCCAGCAGTTTGTCGCATGCATCGCACTTGACCTGCCAGCTATGGATGGCCAGCTCCTTGAACAGCGGGCCCTTGGTCACCGCCAGCCATTGACCGGGCGGATTGATCAGGTGGCGAACCTTTTCCACTTCCAGGCGCATGTGCAGATCACGGCTGCCTTTGAGGCTGACCAGCAGACTGTCGCCGCTGTGTATCGAGCCGCCGTTGCCGGTGACCTGGTAGCGCCCCGGTGCCAGGGCGCGGCATTCAGTCAGGGTGTGCTCGGGGTTGAGCAGGTTGTAGCGAAAGTCGTGTTCGGCCATGGGTCCTCCGGGCAAGGCCGCCATTCTAGCCCAGGCCGTGCCCGGGGTGGTGGACGGGTGTGAGCGCTGAGTGGCTTTGGCTCGGGTGCGGCGACAGGGCACTTTAATTGCCGTTCGCGGGCAGCTATTAAAGTGCCCGATGCCTATGTTTAAGCGTTGATCTGGGCTTCGTTAGCCAGCCGTTCTATGGCTTCATCCAGCTCGTCCAGTGCGCTGTGCGCGGCGGGGTCATTCTGCTTGAGCAGGGTTTCGCTGCGCTGGCAGGCCGCGCGCAGATGCGGCACGCCGCAATAGCGGGTGGCACCATGCAGGCGGTGGACGCGTTCGAGCAAGGCCTTGAGTTCGCCGGTCTCGCGCGCCTGGCGGATGGCCTGGCGGTCGGCCGGGAGCCCTGCCAGCAGCATGCTCAGCATGTCTGCGGCCAGATCGGCTTTGCCGGCGGCCAGGCGCAGCCCCTCGGCGGCGTCCAGCACATTCAGCTCCTGGCTCGCAGCCGGGTGCAGGTGGCGGCGCTCGGGGCCCTGGTAGTGCAGGGCCAGACCGGTCCATTTGAGTACCACCTGGGCCAGTTGCCGCTCTCCGATGGGCTTGCTCAGGTAGTCGTCTAGGCCACTTTGCAGCAGGGCGCGCTTCTCGTTGGCCAGCGCATGGGCGGTGAGGGCGACAATAGGCACAGGGGAGCGACCCTGCTGCGTCTCCCACTGACGAATCGCTTCGGTGGTCTGGCGGCCATCCATGCCTGGCATCTGCACATCCATGAAGATCAGGTCGAAGGTTTCCTGCTTGGCTTGCTCCAGTGCCTGGTAGCCGTTGACGGCGGTGCTGACCCAGGCGCCCATGTCATCCAGCAGGGTTTGCACCAGCAGCAGGTTGGCCGGGTTGTCGTCGACACAGAGCACCCGCGGTGCTCGGCTGGGCGCCGGGGCGCTGGTTTGTGGGTGGGGCTGGCGTGGGCTGATCAGTTCGGCTAGCACGTGCTGCAGGCGGCGAGTGCAGGCGGGTTTGGCTTGCAGTTGGCTGTGCGCGTCGGGCAGGGCCTGGTGGTAGAGCGCCTGTTCGGTGGTCGGGCACAGTGCCACGGCCTTGCAGCCATGCTGGTCGAGCTCGCCGAGCCGCTCACCGAGGCGCTCCGGTGGCAGCACCTGGGTGGTGATGCCCAGTACGGCCAGCTGGATCGGTTGGGTGCCATGGCGCGCCGCGGCGACCGCTGCAATCAGTTGTCCGAGATCGGCAAAGGCGCTGACCCGTAGGCCGCAGTCCTCCAGTTGGTGTTGCAAGGCCTGACGTGACAGTTCGTGGCTTTCCAGAATGGCCGCATGGCGGCCGAGCAGGGGTGGGCGTGGCAAGTCTTCGGCATCGTCCCGGGCTTTCGGCAGGCTCAGGGTTATCCAGAACTCGGAGCCTTGGCCGGGGTTGCTGTGCACGCCGATTTCGCCGCCCATCTGTTCGATCAGGCGTTTCGAGATCACCAGACCCAGGCCGGTGCCGCCGGCCTGGCGCGACAGCGAGTTGTCGGCCTGGCTGAAGGCCTGAAACAGGGCGCGCAGATCCTCTTCGGACAGGCCGATGCCGGTGTCCTGCACGCTGATGCGCAGTTGCACACGATCGGCGCTTTCTTCTTCGAGCATGGCGCGCATGACGATGCTGCCTTCGCGGGTGAACTTGATCGCATTGCTCACCAGGTTGGTCAGCACTTGCTTGAGTCGTAGCGAGTCGCCCACCAGCGCCAGCGGGGTGTCGCGATAGACCATGCAGAGCAGCTCCAGCTGCTTTTCGTGGGCGGCCGGAGCGAGAATGGTCAGGGTGTCCTGCAGCAGGTCGCGCAGGTTGAACGGGATGCTTTCCAGCACCAGTTTGCCGGCCTCGATCTTGGAGAAGTCGAGGATCTCGTTGATGATCGACAACAGGCTGCCGGCGGACTTTTCGATGGTGCTCAGGTAGTCCTGCTGGCGGGGGGTCAATTGGCTTTTCTGCAGCAGGTTGGTGAAGCCGAGGATGCCGTTGAGCGGGGTGCGAATCTCGTGGCTCATGTTGGCGAGGAACTCGGATTTGATCCGACTGGCCTCCAGGGCTTCCTTGCGCGCGAAGTCCAGCTCGATGTTCTGGATTTCGATGGTTTCGAGGTTCTGCTGCACGTCTTCGGTGGCTTGGTCGATGCTGTGCTGCAATTCTTCCTGGGCATTTTGCAAGACCTCGGCCATGCGGTTGATGCCCGAGGCGAGCTCATCCAGTTCGTGGCTGCCAAGGGGTGGCAGGCGGGTTTCCAGCTGGCCGTCCTTGAGCTTGGCAACGCTGTGCTTGATGCGCCGTAGCGGCTCGTTGATGCTGCGGCTCATGCGCAGGGCGAGCAGGGCGGTGACGATCAGTCCGGTGGCGATCAGCAGCAGGCTGGTGAGCAGGCTGCGATAGCCGCTGAGCAGGGTGTTGTGGTGCGACAGCTCCAGCTCGACCCAGCCCAGCAGGCGGGTACCGTCATCCTCTCGCGATTCACCGCTGAGGCTGAGATGGTTTTCCAGCACGGGCAGGAGAAAGTGGGTGACGTCCTGAGCGTTGCGCGGTGCCGGGGGGGTGTCGGTGTCGCTGGCTACCTGGCTGTGCATGCTCGGCCCGGCGTGCGCCAGGCGGGTACGTGCGGCACTGAGGAAGCTGACGGCGCGTACATCCGGTTGTTCCAGGGCCTGGGTGGCGATGCGCTGCAGCAAACGGGCGTCGCCGCGCAGCAGTGCGGGTGCGGCCAGGGGCGCCAGTTGTTCGCTGATCAACTGTCCGCGTTGCAGCAGCTGGGCCTGCAGGTCGGACAGTTGTGCCCAGGTGAAATAGCCGCCGAGCACCAGGGCCAACAAGCTGGTCGGCAGTAGAGTGAGCATCAGTACGCGGCCTTTGATGCCTAGATCCTTGAACACTCGCTTGCTCCTGCGTCGCTTATTCGATGGGCTCAGGCCGGCAGTGTAGCGTCTGGCTTGCGGGGAACAAGAGGCTGAGCGCCACCCTTGTCACCGGCTGCAATAAGCAGTGACTGTGTCGAGTTATGGCCACCGACGGTTTGCCGCTATCATAGGCACCCCTCTTGCCGTCCGGACTCGATCGACGCCATGACCCTGCACTATCCCACCATCGCCGACTGCGTTGGCAACACCCCGCTGGTGCGTTTGCAGCGCCTGCCCGGTACGACCTCCAATACCTTGCTGGTGAAGCTGGAAGGTAACAATCCGGCTGGTTCGGTAAAAGACCGCCCGGCGTTGTCGATGATCACCCGCGCCGAGCAGCGCGGCGTGATTCAGCCGGGCGATACCTTGATCGAGGCCACCTCCGGTAACACCGGTATCGCCCTGGCGATGGCGGCGGCGATCAAGGGCTACAAGATGATCCTGATCATGCCGGACAACATGAGCGCCGAGCGCAAGGCGGCGATGACCGCCTATGGCGCCGAGCTGGTGCTGGTGTCGCGCGAGGAGGGCATGGAAGGTGCCCGCGACCTGGCCGAGAGCCTGCAGCGGGGCGGTCGCGGCAAGGTGCTCGATCAGTTCGCCAACGGTGACAATCCCGAGGCGCACTACAGCGGCACCGGCCCGGAAATCTGGCGGCAGACCCAGGGGCAGATCACCCACTTCATCAGCTCCATGGGCACCACGGGCACCATCATGGGCGTGTCGCGCTACCTCAAGGAGCAGAGCGCAGCGGTGCAGATCGTCGGCCTGCAGCCGATGGAAGGCGCGGCGATTCCCGGTATCCGCCGCTGGCCGCAGGAATACCTGCCGAAGATCTACCAGGCCGAGCGGGTCGACCGGATCATCGACATGGCCCAGCGCGAGGCCGAGGACGTGATGCGCCGTCTGGCTCGCGAGGAGGGCATCTTCTGCGGGGTGTCCTCCGGTGGTTCGGTGGCGGCCATGTTGCGCTTGTCGCAAGAGGTGGAGAATGCCGTGATGGTGGCGATCATCTGCGACCGCGGCGACCGTTACCTGTCCACTGGCGTGTACGACACGCCGGATACCTGATGGCCAAGAAAACCAGCGGTCTGCGCTTTCAGCCCAGTGGCGGGGTGCAGACACCGCAAGTGCCCGTGGGCAAGAAGCAGAAGCTCGAAATCCAGCGGCTGGCCAGCGATGGCCGCGGCATTGCGTTTAGTCAGGGGCGCACCTGGTTCGTCAGCGGCGCTATGCCGGGCGAACAGGTCGAGGCCCGCGTGCTGGCGGCGCGCAGCAAGGTGGTCGAGGCGCGCGTCGAACGCCTCATCAGCGCCAGCCCCGAGCGCCGCAGCGAGCCTTGCGCCCATGCGCGCAGCTGTGGCGGCTGTAGCGTGCAGCACCTGAGCTATGGCGAGCAACTGGCCCTGAAACAGCGCATGCTCAGCGAGCAGTTCAGCCGCCTGGCCAACCTGCAACCGCAGGAGTGGGCTGCGCCGCTGGTCGGGCCTGAGTTCGCCTACCGTCGTCGTGCGCGCATCGCCGTGCGCTGGGATGTCAAAGCCAAGCGCCTGGATGTCGGCTTTCGCGCCGCGGCCAGTCAGGACATCGTCGCCATCGACGATTGCCCGGTTCTGGTACAGCCCTTGCAGCCGATTTTGCATGCCTTGCCGGCAGTGCTGAGCGGCTTGGACAAGCCGCAGGCCATTGGTCATGTGGAGTTGTTCAATGGCACCGCCAGCAGCGTATTAGTGCGCCATACTTCGGCACTGAGCGAGGCGGATCTGGCCCGTTTACAGGCCTTCTGCGTCGCCCAGGGCGCGCAGCTCTGGCTGCACGGCGTCGGCGATCCGCAGCCGTTCGAGGCGGCGCAGGTCTTGGGCTATCGGTTGGATGGCTGGGACTTGCAGCTGGCCTATCGGCCGGGTGATTTCGTTCAGGTCAATGCGCCGGTGAACCAGGCCATGGTGGCCCAGGCGCTAGACTGGTTAGCACCGCAGGCGCATGAACGGGTGCTGGATTTGTACTGTGGCCTGGGCAATTTCGCCTTGCCGCTGGCGCGCCAGGTACGCGAGGTGATCGCGGTGGAAGGGGTGCAGGCGATGGTCGAGCGAGCCGCGCAGAATGCCGCGAGCAATGGCCTGGCTAACGCGCACTTTTTCCAGGCCGACCTGTCTGCTGCGCTGAGCGGTGCACCTTGGGCGCAGGGCGGTTTTGCCGCCGTGCTGCTCGACCCGCCGCGCGATGGCGCGCTGCAAGTGGTCAAGCAGATCGGCAGCCTGGCGCCCGAGCGACTGCTTTATGTGTCGTGCAACCCGGCGACGCTGGCCCGCGATAGCGTCGAACTGGTGCAGCAAGGTTATCGGCTGAAGCGCGCCGGTATGCTCGATATGTTTCCGCAGACTGCGCATGTCGAGGCGATGGCGCTGTTTGAACGGCAGTAGGTTGCAAGGCAATAGATTGAACGGCCGCAGATTGAGATGAGCGGCGGGCAAGGCCACTTGGCTTTGCGCCGATTGACCCTCATCTACGGTCTGCAGGGGTGCATAAGGATTGCACCTTAAGTGGTTAAACCGACCGGCTCGAAGAATGCCGGCGACTATTCGGCGTACTTGGCGTGCGCCGTAGGGAAGGTAGACAAGATGGTTCAGGTGAGAGCACATCAGCCAATCAACGTTGATGGCAGCATCAATCTTGACGCCTGGTTGGCGCATGTCGTGAGTGTCGATCCGGCGCTGGATCACGAGGCGCTACGAGACGCCTGCGACTTCGCGCGCGAGGCCGAACAGCAAGCCAATGCCGCGCAGAATTTGTGGACCGAAGGCGCTTCCAGCTTTCGCGCCGGTCTGGAAATTGCGGAAATCCTCGCCGACCTCAAGCTCGACCAGGAATCGCTGGTCGCCGCGGTCATCTACCGTGGCGTGCGCGAAGGCAAGGTCACTCTGGCGGCGGTGAACCAACGCTTCGGCCCGGTGGTGGCCAAGTTGATTGACGGCGTGCTGCGCATGGCGGCGATCAGCGCCAGCCTCAATCCGCGCGACTCCCTGGTGCTGGGTTCCCAGGCCCAGGTGGAGAACCTGCGCAAGATGCTGGTGGCCATGGTCGATGATGTGCGCGTCGCGCTGATCAAGCTGGCCGAGCGCACCTGCGCGATTCGCGCGGTGAAGGAAGCCGACGAGGAGAAGCGTCACCGGGTCGCGCGCGAGGTGGCGGACATCTACGCGCCGCTGGCCCACCGGCTGGGTATCGGCCATATCAAGTGGGAGCTGGAAGACCTGTCCTTCCGTTACCTGGAGCCGGAGCAATACAAGCAGATCGCCAAGCTGCTGCATGAGCGGCGCCTGGACCGCGAGCAGTACATCAACGACGTGATGAACCATCTGCGTGAGGAACTGCACGCCACCGGCATCGAGGCGGACATCACCGGGCGGGCCAAACACATCTATTCGATCTGGCGCAAAATGCGGCGCAAGGGCCTGCAGTTCAGCGAGATCTACGATGTGCGCGCGGTGCGTGTGCTGGTGCCGGAGATGCGCGACTGCTACACCGCCCTGGGTATCGTCCACACCCTGTGGCGGCACATCCCCAAGGAGTTCGATGACTACATCGCCAACCCCAAGGAAAACGGCTACCGCTCGCTGCATACCGCGGTGCTCGGTCCGGGGGGCAAGGTGCTGGAGGTGCAGATCCGTACCCATGCCATGCATGAAGAAGCCGAGCTGGGCGTCTGCGCGCACTGGCGCTACAAGGGCACCGACGTCAAGGCCGGCTCCAATCATTACGAGGAGAAGATTTCCTGGCTGCGTCAGGTCCTCGAATGGCATGAAGAGCTCGGCGATATCGGTGGCCTGGCCGAACAGTTGCGAGTGGATATCGAGCCGGACCGGGTCTATGTATTTACCCCCGATGGTCACGCCATCGACCTGCCGAAAGGCGCGACGCCGTTGGATTTCGCCTACCGGGTGCACACCGAAATCGGCCACAACTGCCGGGGCGCGAAGATCAACGGGCGCATCGTGCCGCTCAGCTACAGCCTGCAAACCGGCGAGCAGGTTGAGATCATCACCAGCAAGCACGGCACGCCGAGCCGCGATTGGCTGAACGCCCATCTCGGTTATGTCACCACCTCGCGCGCGCGGGCGAAGATCGTCCACTGGTTCAAGCTGCAGGATCGTGACCAGAACGTCGCCGCCGGCAAGGCCATGCTCGAGCGCGAGTTGGGGCGCATGGCGCTGCCTTCCGTGGACTTCGAGAAACTGGCCGAGAAGGCCAATCTGAAAAGCGCCGAAGACCTGTTCGCTTCGCTGGGCGCCGGCGATGTGCGGCTGGCCCACCTGATCAACCTGGCGCAGCAACTGGTCGAGCCGGAACGTGGCAGCGAGCAACTCGAGCTGATTCCACGCAAGGCGCTGGGGTTCAAACCCGGTAAGCGCGGCGATATCCAGATCCAGGGAGTCGGTAACCTGCTGACGCAGATGGCCGGGTGCTGCCAGCCATTGCCGGGCGACCCGATCGTCGGTTACATCACCCTCGGCCGCGGAGTGAGTATCCATCGCCAGGATTGCGCCGCCGTGTTGCAACTGACTGGGCGTGAGCCGGAGCGGATCATCCAGGTCAGCTGGGGACCGGTGCCGGTGCAGACCTACCCGGTCGATATCATCATTCGCGCCTATGACCGTTCTGGTTTGTTGCGTGACGTGACCCAGTTGCTGCTCAACGAAAAACTCAACGTGCTGGCGGTGAATACCAGCTCGAACAAGGAGGACAACACCGCGTCGATGGCGCTGACCGTGGAGATTCCCGGGTTGGACGCGCTGAGCCGTTTGCTCGGGCGCATCTCGCAGTTGCCCAATAT
>JBFKAF010000013.1:0-19073 GCA_041621735.1 Pseudomonas sp. | reverse complement strand
GGCGGCGAAACCGAGCTGGTCGGCCAGGTATTGTTCCAGGCGGTTGACCGTCGGGTCTTCGCCATATACGTCATCGCCCAGCTCGGCACTCAACATGGCCTCGCGCATGCCGGGCGTGGGCTGGGTAACGGTATCGCTGCGCAGGTCGATGACGGACATGGAGAGGCTTCCCTGAAAGTACTGAAAGCCCCGATGCTAAAGCGTCGCAAAGCGGCGAACAAGCTACAGCAGGGTCGAATAGAGGCAGGACAGATCGGCCCGAGCGGCAGGCCCATATAGCAGCGGCAAATCAGCACAAAGGCGTTATCCCACCAGCGCGGCGCCGGGTTTCGCGGCGCTCAAGGCCAACCGGGCAGGTTGCGGCTCAACCTAATTGCGCGGCATCGACAGGGACGATGAGGATGCCGGCGCGCAAGCCGTTCTTCACTCTGGGGTTGGGGAAGATGATCCGCGCGCCCGGCTCTTCGATTTCCCAGCGGGTATCGCTCAGATCCTCGGCAAGCAGATAACCCACCGGCAACTCGCTGAAATTCTCGATATCGGCCGGCAAGTGCAGCTGGAACGCGTCGCTGTGCTTGATGATTTCCCGCGCCACGGCGAACAGCTGAAGACCGTCCAGCGCGGCGTCATCCACCTCCGGTTCGCTGCCCTCGATGATGCGGTGCAGCCGCTGTTCCAGACGATCCAGGTTGACTTGCTGATTCTGGCCAAAGGCACGCGCCTTGCCCAACTCCAGGGTGAAGGCTTCCGCCTCGAGCTGCGAGTAGGTGTACGCACTGAAGGTGGTCGAGCTTTTGTTGTGCAGCAGCACGGCCTCGATACCCGCGGCATTCAGCCGGGCCAGCTCGCGCCTGGAGCGCGCCCGCCCCTCATGCCAGGGATAGAGCGCGAACTGTTCGATCTTCGAGGCCCGAATGGCCGTGTGCAGGTCGTAATGCAGGCGTGTGCGCTCGGGCTTACTGAAGAAGCCCGCGGCCAGATGCTCGAGCTCGCAGGCGCGCATCGCTTCGGCACCCACCTGCAGTTCATGGCGGCCATTGAACAGACGGTTGATGTCTTGCTCGAGGTAACGCTCGCCCTTGCGGATGGCCGGTGGATTGCCGAACAGAAACAGCATGCGAACCCGCGGCTTCAACTCGCCACGTGCAATGGCGTGCAGCAGACGGTCGAGCAATTCGATCGGGGCCGTTTCGTTGCCATGGATACCCGCCGACAACAACAGATCCAGGCCATTGTCGCTGGCCGCCGGCGGGGTAACTTCCAATGCGCCCTCGGCCAACCAGCGCAAACGTGCGCCCTCGGGCGTCAGCTGAATCTTCGCGGACGGCTCGTGGCCGGCCAGGGTCAGTTCGAGCAATTTGCCGAGAGCGAGCATGGAAAAGTCCTCAGTCGTGATTGCAGTCAGGGCCGTGCACGTGATCCTCGTCGCCGAGATCCGCCGGCTCCATTTCCAACTCCAGGCTGACCAGATTGGTGGCCAAGGGGCGCAACAGCAGGTTGGCGTATTCGCTGTCGCCCTCAGCCACATCCACCCCGATCATCAACTGGCCGTTACCGACTTGCTGAATCCACACTTCCTTGCCCTGCCACATCACGGCAAAGCGGGTGCAGGAGGTTTCCAGCTGGGTGCCGTCTTCATCTTCGAGGATCAGTTGCAGGGCGTCAGTCATGGTGATGAATTCTCTTTAAGCTAATTGAAAGGGATAAACCGAGCCCAGTTTAAGGATCTGGGTCAATTCATCCAATGCCGCACGGCACTCAACCAGCAATTGCGGGTCGGCCAGATCGTTCTCGCTCAAGCGATCGCGGTAGTGCCTGTCGACCCAGCCGACCAGCGTGTCGTACAGCCCCGGAGTCATGATCACCCCCGGATTGACCGCTGCCAGCTCGTCTTCCTTGAGCGCCACGCGCAGGCGCAAACAGGCCGGACCACCGCCGTTCTGCATGCTCTGCTTGAGGTCGAAGACCTTCACCTCGGCAATCGGGCCGTTGCCCGCGGTGAGCTGCTGCAGGTAATTCCAGACATTGCCGTTGTTATGGCACTCCTCCGGCACGATCAGCAACATGCGGCCGTCGGCACGCGTGAGCAGCTGACTGTTGAACAGGTAGGAGCGCACCGCATCATCGACCGTGACCGCGTCGCGCGGCACGCAGACCGCCTGCAGACGCCCACCCTGACGAGCCAGCTTGTCGCCGAGCTCGGCCAACACCTTGTCGGTATCGAGGAAGGCGTCCTGGTGATAGAACAGCACCTCACCGTTGCCCACCGCGATCACATCGTTGTGGAACACGCCCTGGTCGATCACCGCTGGGTTCTGCTGGGCGTAGACCACGCCGCCCTCACTCAAGCCATGCAGACGCGCCACGGCTTGCGAGGCTTCCAGAGTTTGCCGTGCGGGATAGCGCTGTGGCGCCGGGAAACGGCTGTCGAAGGCACTGCGGCCAAAGACGAAGAACTCCACCCCGGCCTCGCCGTAACTCTTGCAGAAGCGCGTATGGTTGGCCGCGCCCTCGTCACCGAACTGCGCCACGGCCGGCAATGCCGCATGATGGGCGAAGTGCTGCTCACTGGCGAACATCGCCCCTAGCACGCGACTGGTGGTCGGATGCTCGATGCTGCGGTGAAACTTGCAATTGAGGTTGGCCGCGGTGAAGTGCACACGACGATCGGCGGTGTCGGCACTGGGGCTGACGGTGCAGGCATTGGCGGTCCACATGCTCGACGCCGAGCAGCTGGCCGCGAGCAACGGCATGGCCTCTTTCGCCGCCCTGGCAATCACCTGGGCATCGCTCCCGGTGAAGCCCAGGCTGCGCAGCACGGCGACGTTCGGCCGCTCCTGCGGGGCCAGCACGCCCTGCTTGAAGCCCATCTCCATCAGCGCCTTCATTTTCGCCAGGCCCTGCTTGGCGGCTTCTTTCGGGCTGGAGGAAACCTGGCTATTACTCTGCGAGGCGACGTTGCCGTAGGACAGGCCGCCGTAGTTGTGGGTCGGGCCGACCAAACCATCGAAATTCACTTCAAAGGCGTTGCTCACAGGCTTACTCCCGGGCTCAAGGTGGCAGGCAGGCTTACGCTTTCAGTTTCCAGCGAGGCCACCGGATAGGCGCAATAGTCGGCAGCGTAATAGGCGCTGGCGCGATGGTTGCCCGAGGCCCCCACACCGCCAAACGGCGCGGTGCTCGCGGCACCGGTGAGCTGCTTGTTCCAGTTGACGATACCGGCGCGGCTCTCCAGCCAGAACTGCTCATAGCGCGCCTTGGAATCCGACAGCAAGCCGGCGGCGAGGCCGAATGCGGTGGCATTGGCTTCGGCAATAGCGGCGTCGAAGTCGGCATAACGGATCACTTGCAGCAGCGGGCCGAAAAACTCTTCATCCTGACGTTCGGTAACGCTGGTCACATCGATGATGCCAGGGGTCAGCAGTGCTGCGCCCGCGCGCGGCTGAGTCATTTCCAGCAGCGCGCGGGCGCCTTTGCCGAGCAACTGCTGCTGGGCCTCGAGCAACTGCTCGGCCGCCGCCAGGGAAATCACCGAGCCCATGAACGGCGCGGGCTGCGCATCGAAGGCGCCGACCTGGATAGTCGCCGCGACATCGACCAGGCGCTGCAGCAGGGCATCGCCCCAGGCGCCCTGCGGCACCAACAGGCGGCGCGCACAGGTGCAGCGCTGCCCGGCGGAGATAAAAGCCGATTGAATGATGGTGTAGACCGCCGCGTCGACATCCTGCAGCTGGTCGACAATCAACGGGTTGTTGCCACCCATTTCCAGCGCCAGGATTTTCTCCGGGCGACCGGCAAACTGAGTGTGCAAGTGGTTGCCGGTGCGGCTCGACCCGGTGAAGAACAGGCCGTCGATGCCCTCATTGGCGGCCAGCGCCACGCCGGTTCCCCGCGCGCCCTGCAGCAGGTTGAGCACCCCGGCCGGCAAACCCGCCTCGATCCAGCACTTGACCGTCAGCTCGGCCACTTTCGGCGTCAGCTCGCTGGGCTTGAACAGCACCGTGTTACCGGCCAACAGCGCCGGCACGATGTGGCCGTTGGGCAGATGACCGGGAAAGTTGTAGGGACCGAATACCGCGACCACGCCGTGCGGCTTGTGGCGCAATACCGCCGTGGCATCGGCCAGCGGACCACTCTTCTCGCCGGTACGCTCGCGGTAGCTCTGCACCGAGATGGCGACCTTGTTGGCCATGCTGGTCACCTCGGTGGCCGACTCCCACAACGGCTTGCCGGTTTCCTCGCCAATGCTGTGGGCCAGCTCATCGGCATGGGCTTTAAGGGTCGCGGCGAAACGCTCCAGCAGTGCAATACGCTCCTCCAGCGGGCGCGAGGCCCAGGCGGGGAATGCGGCGCGAGCAGCCTGCACGGCGGCCTCGACCTGTTCGGCGCTAGCGGCGCGGCCCTGCCACAGAACCTGCTGACTGACCGGATTCAGCGACTCCAGGGCTTCGCCCTGGCCATCTTGCCAGCCACCTGCGATGTAATGAGTGCTCATGGTGTTCTATCACTCCCAGCAATTTCATCACCCGGCGGTGCACCGGATGTGCGATTCGAATGGGCGCCGCGGATTCCCTCCGGGCCACCCCTAGCCTCTCAGCAGCCCGCTAGCCGCGGGCCGACAGTTGCACGGCGCGGACCTGATCGCCGGCCGACAGCTGCAGGCGCCTGGCCGTCAAGGGGTCGACCACCAGCGTGCCGGCGGCGACTCGCGCCGGACCCGCCGTGATGCGGCAGTCTTCGCACTTGCGGTTATGAATCAGGAAGGCACTGGCGTCGTCGCCAGGCGTACCTATGGCCAGCACCAGCGCCTGACTGTCGCGCACCGCGCGGATCTTCGCGGTTTCCGCCTCGATGGCCGGGCCAGCATCGAAGATGTCGACATAGCCCTGGTAGCTGAAGCCCTCGGCCTTGAGCATGGCCAGCGCCGGCTCGGTGTCCGGGTGGACGCGACCGATGATGTTGCGCGCATCCTCGGAGAGGAAACAGGTGTACAGCGGAAACTTGGGCATCAGCTCGGCGATAAAGGCCTTGTTGCCGACGCCGGTGAGGTAATCCGCCTGGGAGAACTCCATCTTGAAGAAGTGCCGGCCGAGGCTTTCCCAGAACGGCGAACGGCCATTGTCATCGGACATGCCGCGCATCTCGGCGATCACCTTGTCGCCGAACAGCTCGCGGAACTCGGCGATAAACAGGAAGCGCGCCTTGGACAGCAGGCGCCCGTTCAGGCCACTGCGCTGATCGGCACGGAGGAACAGCGAACACAGTTCGGAGTTGCCGGTCAGGTCGTTGGCCAGGAACAGGGTTGGGATCTGCCGGTGAATCTTCAGCTCTTGCGAGGCGCTGACGGTCAAGCCGACCCGGTAGTTGTACCAGGGCTCGCGCAGGCCGACGGCACCGGCCAGGGCTGAGATGCCGACCACTTGACCCTCGTCATCTTCGAGCACGAACAGGTAGTCGGTATCGGCCCGCTCGGCTTCGCCGCGGAAGGTCTTTTCTGCCCAGCCAACCCGGTGCGCCAGGCGCTCCTCATTGGCCGGCAGGGTGGTCAGGCCGGCGCCGGTGCTGCGCGCCAGGTCGATCAAGGCCGGAAGATCGGCACTGCGTACGGGACGAACGATCATGCTAACTCCTTAAACCGCGATCAGACGCACGCTGGCGCCTTCGCCGACGCCCAGGGCTTCGGCGGCTTCAAGACTGAGGGTGACCGGCTTACCCGGCACCCAGTCCAGCTCGGCGACAATGGCGCGGAAATCCACCAGCAGGCCATTACTCACCAGATACTGACGTCCACCCTTGCAGGGCTCACCGAGCTTGACCGGCACCATGCGGCTCTGGGCGATGGAACGAATGCCCGAGGTCCGCGCATGCAGGGTCGGACCGCCGTCGAAAATGTCGATGTAGTGATCGGTCTCGAAGCCTTCGCGCATGAGGATGTCGAAGGTGATCTGCGCACGCGGGTGCACCTGACCCATGGCTTCCTGGGCGGAATCGGGCAGCAGCGGCACATAGATCGGGTAGTTCGGCATCAGCTCGGCGAGGAAGGTGCGGCTCTTCAGGCCGCACAGACGTTCGGCCTCGGCGTAGTTCATGTCGAAGAAGTTACGCCCCACCGCGTCCCAGAACGGCGAATCGCCTGCCTCATCGCTATGACCGACGATTTCCACCACCACCGCATCGGCGAAACGCTCCGGGTGGGTGGCGACGAACAACAGGCGCGCACGGGAGTTCAACTCGGCAAATACCGTGCTGACCAGCGGCCGCTCGACGTAGAAGCTGGTCAACAGGCTGTTGCCGGTGAGGTCATGGCACAACGAGAGCACGTGAATCTTGTTGTGGATCTTCAGTTCGCGCGAGTTATGCACGAAGGTCTCGTTGCGAAAGCTGTAGAAGGGCTCGGAGTAACCGGTCGAGGCGACGATACCGGAACAGCCGACCAGACGACCGCTGTCGCTATCTTCGAGGACAAAGAAGTAGCTTTCTTCGCCGTTGAAGCTAACTTCTGCGGCGAACGAGGTTTCCGCAGCGGCGATCTTGTCGCGCAAACGGTCGACGTCATCCGGCAGGGAAGTCACACCAACCGGGCTATCCGCGGCGAGACGCTGTACTTCAGCGAGGTCGGCCATTTGCGCGGGGCGCATCACCAGCATGGTGTCACTCCTTTAAGAAAAGCTCCAAGCCACTCGCGCAGAGCAACCCGGAGAAACCGTGGCCAGTGCCACGGCATGCACAAAGACAGTCATCCCTGGATTAATCAGCCGTAAAAAATGCCGCGTTAGGCCATGCCGACTGAAACCAGTCAGGCCATGCACATGCACACTCGGTACAGCGCATTTCTCGACTGCTTTAGCCCGACCTAACTGCCGCGCGGATTTTTCAACGACCTGTCACCCCGACGCATCCATGCGCCGCAGGCGTTTGCGCCAGCAACGACCCGCTACAGGTCGCCGCCGGCCTGTCGACTCAGGCTTGAGTCAGCTTGATCACCGCACGCTCGAAACGTGCCAGACCTTCATCGATATCGGCATCTTCGACCACCAGGCTCGGGGCGAAACGCACCACGTCCGGGCCGGCTTGCAGCACCATCAGTCCTTCTGCGGCGGCCGCATCGAGCAGCGCCTTGGCTTTACCTTTCCAGGCATCGGCAAGCACGCAACCGATCAACAGGCCAAGCCCGCGGACTTCGCTGAACAGGCCATACTGCTGGCCGATCTGCTCCAGCTTGCTCTTGAAGCGCTGATGCTTGGCCTGTACGCCCTGCAGCACCTCGGGCGTGTTGATCACATCGATCACCGCCTCGCCCACCGCGCAGGCCAGCGGATTGCCGCCGTAGGTGGTGCCATGGGTGCCGACCACCAAATGCTTGGCGCACTCGTTGGTAGTGAGCATGGCACCGATCGGGAAACCACCGCCCAGGCTCTTGGCACTGGTGAGGATGTCCGGGGTCACGCCGTAATGCTGATAGGCGAACAGCGAGCCGCTACGGCCCATGCCGGTCTGCACTTCGTCCAGCACCAGCAGCGCATCGTGCTGGTTGCACAGCTCACGAGCGCCCTGTAGGTAGGCCTGATCGATCGGCAGCACGCCGCCCTCACCCTGTATCGGCTCCAGCACCACGGCGCAGGTCTTGTCGGAAATCGCCGCTTTCAGAGCCTCCAGATCGTTGTAGGGAACATGACTGATGCCCTGGATCTTCGGCCCGAAGCCATCGGAATACTTCGGCTGACCGCCCACGCTGACGGTAAACAGGGTGCGACCGTGGAAGCTGTTGACCGCGGCGATGATTTCGCACTTTTCCGCGCCGAACTTGTCATGTGCCACCCGACGGGCCAGCTTGAACGCGGCCTCGTTGGCCTCTGCGCCGGAGTTACAGAAGAACACCCGCTCGGCGAACGTGGCATCGACCAGCTTCTTCGCCAGGCGCAGGGCCGGCTCGTTGGTGAAGACGTTGGACACGTGCCACAGGGTGTTGGCCTGCTCGGTCAGCGCCTTGACCAGAGCCGGATGGGCATGCCCGAGCACGTTGACGGCGATACCACCGGCGAAGTCGATCAGCTCGCGACCACTCTGGTCCCAGACTCGCGAACCCGCGCCGCGCACCGGAATAAATGCAGCGGGGGCATAGTTGGGAACCATCACCTGATCGAAATCGGCGCGTTGCACCGGGTCGTGCTGAACTGACATCGGAAATCTCCTGATAAAGGAACACCTGCATTGAACGGCAGGCGATGACACGGATTGTAGGGATTGAACCGGGACCGGCATTGCCGCCATGCGACAACTTCTTACAGCGCCACCCCGGAGAAAACCGGCGCTTACGAAAATGCGACAGAAAGCGTCGGGAAGGCGCAGTTTAAACGCTGATCACCACACAAGCGCACAATCCGAGCGCTTTCTTCACAAACTGACCGACAGGTTTTCGGGCGCGACCGTCCAGAAACCTGCCGGACTTGAGCGTCCGCAGCGAGGGAAAGTCCAGCCTGAGTCAGTTTGCCGATCTTTCGCGGCGAATAGCGCGCCATTAAGCGCGCGAGAGCGCCAAGCGGTGAAACTCAACCCAGCTCATGAGGCTGCATGCCTGGATAGCCTGAAGCCTCAGGCACGGCCAGCGGGCCACCCAGCGCAAGCGACGCCTGGGTCAGCCCGAGGAAGCTGTTCAGCTCGGCTTTTTGCGCCATCGCATCCTGATAGCCCAACTCGATCAGTTCGTTGCAATAACCCGACTCGAACAACAGATAGCTGAGCACCCCTGCACCGCTGGTCCTGGTCGCCCCTGGGCCACGCAGGAACGCGCGCAGGGCGAGCGGCAACTCGTGGCGATGGCGTGCGGCGATCTCATCCACCGACTGACTCGGCGAGATCACCAGCACTTCGACCGGCCTGAGCCCCAAGCCACGCGGATGCGCCTCCTGCGGAATCAGCCGACTCATCTGGTTGAGCCGTTCAAGCAATTCGATATCGCTCTCCAGGCTGTCGATAAAGGTGCTGTTGAGCATATGCCCGCCGATTTGCGCCAGGCTCGGCGGTTTCACGCTACTGGGTCGCATCACGGCGCTGTTGGCCTGCTCGCCCTGCGGGTTGCTGCTGACCCCGATCACCAGCACCCGCGTCGCCCCCAGGTGCAGGGCCGGGCTGATCGGCGCCGACTGGCGCACGGCGCCATCGCCAAAGTATTCGCGATTGATCTTCACCGGCGGAAAAATCAGTGGAATCGAGGCGCTGGCCAACAGGTGCTGCAACGACAGGCGGGTCGGCACCCCGACGCGGCGGTGACGAAACCAGGGATCGATAGTGGCGCGCCCCTGATAGAAGGTCACCGCCTGACCCGATTCATAGCCGAACGCCGTCACCGCCACCGCGCGCAAGCGCCGCGCACGCACCGCGGCGGATATCCCGGAAAAATCCAGCTTATCCTGCAACAGCTCGCCCAGCGGCGAGTTGTCGAGCAAGGCCACCGGCACCTGGCCACCCAGGCCGAGCACGCTATGGCCGATGAAGCGGCTGGCCTGGTGCAGCACCCCCGGCCAGTCGCTGCGGTAAACCTGATGGGTATGAAAGCCTTGCCAGACGGCAGTCAGCTGCCGGATTGCCTCGCCGAAGTGCAGCGCCCCACACGCCAGACTGACCGCATTGATGGCGCCGGCCGAGGTGCCGACGATCACCGGGAAAGGGTTGCACTCGGCATTCGGCAACAGATCGGCAATCGCCGCCAACACCCCGACCTGATAAGCCGCCCGCGCACCGCCGCCCGAGAGAATCAAACCAGTCATAGGCTGGGGAGTGGCAGCGATTGGCGTCATAGGCAGGTTCCGAAGGTTTTTACCCAGTATAGGAAGCGCGCGGCACCTGCCCGCACTAGTTCACGAGACCGGCGCCAAGACCGGCGCCTCAGCTACCAGGTGACTAACCGAGGCGCTTCTTATACAGCTTCGCCTCGCCCGCAGGACGTGTCTTGAAGCGTCGATGGGCCCACAGATACTGCTCTGGACAGGCGCTGACCGCCTGTTCGATCCACTGATTGATGCGCAGACAGTCCGCCTCCTCGCTCTCGCCGGGAAAATCGGCCAGCGGCGGATGAATTGTCAGCCGGTAACCGGCACCGTCGGCCAGGCGAACCTGAGTAAAGGGGATCACCCGTGCCCGGCCCAGACGCGCAAACTTGCTGGTGGCGGTGACTGTGGCGGCGGGAACCCCGAACAGCGGCACGAAGATACTGCGCTGCGCACCATAATCCTGATCCGGCGCATACCAGATCACCCCGCCGGCACGCAGCAGCTTGAGCATGCCACGCACATCGTCGCGCTCGACCACACCGAGCAGGCGCTGCTCACGGCCACGTCGCTGCAGGTAGTCGAACAAGGGATTCTTATGCGGCCGGTACATGCCATACATGTCCTGCTGCAAGCCGAGCAGCCCTCCGCCCATTTCCAGGGTGGTGAAGTGCAAGGCCATGAGAATCACCCCCTGCCCCTGCGCTTCGGCCTGGCGAATATGCTCGAGCCCTTCTACCTGCCCCAGCTTGGCCAGGCGCTCCGCTGGCCACCACCAGCTGATGGCCATCTCGAAGAAGGTAATCCCCGTGGAGGCAAAGTTTTCTTTCAGCAAGCGTGTACGCTCGGCAGCGGGCATCGCCGGGAAACACAGTTCCAGATTGCGTGCGGCAATCTTGCGCCGCGAACTCGCCAACCGGTACATCACCCCTCCCAGCGCACGCCCCAAGCAAAGCAGGACGCGATAGGGCAACTGGGCGACCAACCAGAGCAGCGCCATCCCCAGCCACAAGAGCCAGAAACGCGGATGGAGAAAAGAGCCACGAAAAACCGGACGATCCATGAACACTCTCGAACAACGCATAAAGCCGGGCATTCTATCAGGACTTGCCGAATGGCTCGGCCCGGCTTGCGGCACCCCGGCGTTCTCGCTATAAGTTCCGGCTAATTTCTATTCCGCTGACCAGGCCGCATCAAGCAGACCATGAGCCAAGCCGATCTTCTCGAGCAAGACCCCGTGTTCCAACTCAAAGGCAGCATGCTGGCCATCACCGTGATGGAGCTGGCGCGTAACGACCTCGAGCGCCTCGACCAGCAACTGGCCGAGAAAGTCGCCCAGGCGCCGGGTTTTTTCAGCAACACACCGCTGGTGCTGGCCCTGGACAAACTACCCGAGAGCGAAGACAGCCTCGACCTCGCCGCTCTGATGGCCGTATGCCGCAACCACGGCCTGCGCACCTTGGCCGTGCGTGCCAGCCGCGCCGACGACATAAGCGCCGCCAATGCCCTGGACCTGCCGGTACTGCCACCATCCGGCGCACGCGAGCGGCCGCTCGATCCGACCGACGGCAACGCCAATGCGAAACAGGCGGAAAAACCTGCCGAACCCGAGCTCAAACCGAGCAAGATCATCACCTCGCCGGTTCGCGGCGGCCAGCAAATCTATGCCCAGGGCTGCGACCTGATCGTCCTGGCGCCGGTCAGTGCCGGGGCGGAACTTCTCGCCGATGGCAACATCCATGTGTACGGGCCGATGCGCGGACGCGCCCTGGCGGGCATCAAAGGCAATGGCGCGGCCCATATTTTCTGCCAGCAAATGGGCGCGGAACTGCTCTCCATCGCCGGCCAGTACAAGGTCGCCGAAGACCTGCGGCGCGACCCATTATGGGGCGAAGCGGTACATGTCAGCCTGTCGGGTGAGATGTTGAACATCACCCGCCTTTAACGGATACTGCGGCCAATTTTCAAGGGCACGAAAAGGGCATCTGGACGCCTCGAGCGCCCGAACGATTCCCGTTTTTATCTTCACATTTGGGGTGAATCACCTTGGCCAAGATCCTCGTAGTCACTTCCGGCAAAGGTGGCGTGGGTAAAACCACCACCAGCGCCGCCATCGGTACCGGCCTCGCCCTGCGCGGGCATAAAACAGTCATCGTCGACTTCGACGTCGGCCTGCGCAACCTCGACCTGATCATGGGTTGCGAACGCCGCGTGGTGTATGACTTCGTCAACGTGGTCAACGGCGAAGCCACGCTGACCCAGGCGCTGATCAAAGACAAGCGCCTGGAAAACCTCTTCGTCCTGGCCGCCAGCCAGACCCGCGACAAAGACGCACTGACCCTCGAAGGCGTCGAGAAGGTTCTCAAAGAACTGTCCGAGACCTTCGAGTACGTGGTCTGCGACTCGCCGGCGGGGATCGAAAAAGGCGCGCACCTAGCGATGTATTTCGCCGATGAGGCCGTCATCGTGACCAACCCGGAAGTGTCCTCGGTACGCGACTCGGACCGTATGCTCGGCCTCCTGGCAAGCAAATCGCGACGCGCCGAGAAAGGCGAGGAGCCGATCAAGGAACACCTGCTGCTGACCCGCTACAACCCGGAGCGCGTGACCCGCGGCGAAATGCTCGGTGTGGAAGACGTCGAAGAAATTCTCGCCATCCGCCTGATCGGCGTGATCCCGGAGTCGCAAGCGGTACTCAAGGCCTCGAACCAAGGCGTCCCGGTGATCCTCGACGATCAAAGCGACGCCGGTCAGGCCTACAGCGATGCGGTGGATCGCCTACTCGGCAAGGAAGTCGCCCATCGTTTCATCGATGTGCAGAAGAAAGGGCTCTTGCAACGCCTATTTGGAGGTCGTGAATGAATATTTTTGACTTCTTTCGTGAACGCAAAAAAGAATCCACTGCGTCCATCGCGAAAGAGCGTCTGCAAATCATCGTTGCCCATGAGCGCGGCCAACGCAGCCAGCCGGATTACCTGCCGGCCCTGCAGCAAGAACTGGTCGAGGTGATTCGCAAGTACGTCAATATCGACTCGGATCAGGTGCAGGTCGCCCTGGAAAACCAAGGCAGCTGCTCGATCCTGGAGCTCAACATCACCCTGCCGGATCGCTAAAAACTACTGCGCATCGGTGATGCTAAAAAATGGCGGCCTCGAAGGCCGCCATTTTATTTCAGCAACATATGCAGCCTGCGGGAGCGGACTCGTCCGCGAAGCTTCTTGTACCTAAAGGCTTCGCGGGCAAGCCCGCTCCTACAACACCCAGCCCACCACTGCCCCATTCCCAACCAAGAAGCCCATGCCGCTCAGCCAGATTGAAATTCTCCACCAGGACGCCGCCCTGCTGGTCATCAACAAGCCCACCCTGCTGCTTTCGGTGCCCGGTCGCGCCGAGGACAACAAAGATTGTCTGGTCACCCGCCTGCAGGAAAACGGCTACCCGGAAGCGCGCATCGTGCATCGCCTGGACTGGGAAACCTCGGGGATCATCGTCCTGGCGCGCGATGCCGACAGCCACCGCGAGCTGTCGCGGCAATTCCACGACCGCGAGACTGAAAAAGCCTACACCGCCCTGTGCTGGGGCCAACCGCAGCTGGATAGCGGCAGCGTCGACCTGCCATTGCGCTACGACCCGCCGACCAAGCCACGGCATGTGGTCGATCACGAACAGGGCAAGCACGCACTGACCTTCTGGCGCGTGGTCGAGCGCTGCGGCGACTACTGTCGGGTCGAGCTGACGCCCATCACCGGCCGCTCGCACCAATTGCGCGTGCATATGCTGTCGATCGGTCACCCGCTGCTCGGCGACCGTCTGTATGCCCACGCCCAAGCCCTGGCCGCGCATCAGCGGCTGTGCCTGCACGCCAGCATGCTCAGCCTGACCCACCCGCAAAGCGGCGAACGCCTGCGTTTCGACTGCCCTGCACCGTTCTAATCCCAACACGCTTGTCCGGATGCGCTTCGTGGCATCGCTGGCGGCCCCGGAGCGGCTCCCGGATTGCATTGGGCTACCCCTTGGTCCGACTGGGCCACGGACCTATCCGGGCAGGTGATTACGTTGGAAGGTGTCTGCCCCCATCGCCTCGATCTGCCCCTCGATCAGTGCCTCGAAGGGCTTGAGCAAGTCGTCGAATTGTGCCGGCGCCTCGAGAATATTCAGGGCACCGACCACCGCCTCGATAGTCGATAACGCGCCTGGCATCGGCGCCTTGCGCACGCGGTAGCGCGACTGCAGCCCCTCCGCTAACGCCACCCGAGGCAAGGCCGCCAATAGCGGGTTGAGGTACAGCAATTTGCGTGCCTTACGCCAGGTGCCGTCGGGTACCACCAGCAGCAGCGGCTGATCGACGACTTGGCTAGCGAACTGCTGCAGCGGCTGCACGCCCTCCCCCGGAAACAGCAGGCAGGGTCGATAGCCCGGCTGCGCCAACAGCGCCGCCAAGTCCTCGAACACCTCGCCCACTCGCAGCTCGGCATTGCTCAGGCCCAAGGCGGCCAGGCGCGCGGTATTCAGCGCATGCTTGAGTTCGCTGGGGTGCTGCAGGATCAGCACGCGGGTAACACTAGGCAACAACGGGATTAGCGCACAGAGGCAATGCTCGAGTGGGCGGCTACAGCGTGGGCAATGGGGGCGTGGCATGGGCATCTCCTCAGCCGCGCAGTGTGCCATAAGCCTCGCGCCAGGCGGACTGCCGGCTCAAGCCCGCCTCAGGCCCAAGCCAATAACGACACGGCGCAAAGAGGGTCGCCGCGCTATCTCGGAGCGCAACTCCGTGTCTAGGAACCGACCCCGGGTGCGGCCTCGAGGCGGCCATCCTCCGCCTCCGCCTCCTCGATCAGCCAGGACCAGAACGCCTCGGCGTTGGGGTGCATGTACTGATGCGTCGGACAGGTCAGGTAGAACGACTCGGAGGTACTGATCCGTTGCTCGAAAGGGGCAACCAAGCGGCCACTGGCCAGCATTCCCGCCACCAGGGAGGTGCGACCCAGCGCCAGGCCATGACCCAGCGCCGCCATTTCCATGGCGGTGATCAGCGTGTCGAACTGCATCCCTTGCGAGGCATCCAGGTGCTGGAAGCCCGTTTGCTTGAGCCAGTAGCCCCAGCCCTCTTCATAGCCGATGACATGCAACAAGGTATGTTCGCTGAGCGCCTCAGGCGAATCGGGCGGGCTCAACCCATCGAGCAGCGTGGGGCTGCAGACCGGAAACAGCTCGTCACGGCTTAGCCGGACGGCCTTGAGGCCCGGCCAGTTGCCCTTGCCGTAACGGATTTCCATGTCCGCCTCCTTGCCCTGCTCATCCCGCCAGATATTGCTGGTGAACTGCAGGTCGACCTCAGGGTGGCGCGCCCTGAAACGGGCCAGCCGCGGCGCCAGCCAGGTGGTGAAGAACACCAGGTTGACCCTGATGATCAGCCGCCGCACGCGGCCCATGCCGAACAGCTCGTCCGTCGCGGCAATCAGCCGCTCTATGGACTCATGAATCACCGGCATGTAGGCCTGGCCTGCCTCGGTCAGCTCCAGCCCGCGGGGCAAGCGCTTGAACAGGTTGACCCCCAGCTGGCACTCCAACCCCTTGACCTGCTGGCTGATGGCCGCCTGGGTCAGGCTCAACTCGGCAGCGGCCTGAGTGAAATTCAGGTGGCGGGCGGACGCTTCAAACGAGCGCAGCCAATTTAATGGAGGGAGCCTTTTCTTCATATCCTGCTCATTTTCAATCTATACCGCCTTCCGGGTCGCTGATTAGCTGGCCCAGTTCCACTGCGGCCTGGCGTAAGAGCGGAGTATATGTCAGCAGCTCGTCCAGGCTCTTGCGGATCAGCGGCGCATGGGCGAATAGACAGGCGAACAGCCGGCCATCACGATCCTTGACCGGCACCGCAAACGCCGCCAGGCCATCGACAAACTCTTCATTGTCGGTGCCCACCTGGCTGGCTCTGATGCTCAGCAGATCAGCCTCAAGGGCATGCGGATCGGTCAGGGTATTGCGGGCGTACTGACGCAGCGGCAGGTTGTGGATGATCCGCTGGCGCCGCTCTTTCGCTAGCGAGCTGAGGTAGAGCTTGCCACTGGCGGTACACCAGGTCGGGGTATGGCTGCCGATGGGCAGATGCACCTGCAACGGCCGGTCGGTCTGCACCCGGTCGTAATAGATCATCTCGGTGCCGTTGGGGATGGCGATGCCGCAGGTCTCGCCGAGTTCGGCGGTCAGGCGCTGCAGGATGGCCTGGCGCGGCGCCTTGAAGCGCCCAGTGTAGAGCACCCCCAGGGCGATATCGTGGGTGCGCGCACCCGGCACTATCAGGCCGCGCATATTGGTTTGCAGATAGCCGTCGCCCTCAAGCTGCGCCAGCAGACGGTGAATGCTCGGTTTGGGGATATCCAGTTGATAGGCCAGGTCGGCCGGCGACATGGGCCGTTCGGCCCGGGATACCGCTTCGATAATTTCCAGTACGCGGGTAATCGAGGAGCCTTTTTCTCTGGCAGACGCACTCATTGAATTCTCCCCACATTAGGGCCTGGCACGCGACGCGGGCAGCAACAGCCGGATAGCATAAAAGGCGACGGCCCTTTTCAGGGACGTCGCCTGGAACCTGTAACAGAAACAGCCTGCTACGGCGTATCAAGCCATCATTTCATGGTCGGCATGGAGAACTCGGCACCTTCGCGCACCCCAGCCGACGGCCAGCGCTGGGTGACGGTCTTGCGCTTGGTGTAGAAGCGCACGGCATCCGGGCCATAGGCATGCAGGTCACCGAACAGCGAGCGCTTCCAGCCGCCGAAGCTGTGGTAGGCCACTGGCACCGGCAGCGGTACGTTGATGCCGACCATGCCGACCTTGATGTTGTCGGAGAAGTAGCGCGCCGCCTCGCCGTCACGGGTGAAGATGCAGGTGCCGTTGCCATACTCATGGGCATCGATCAGATCCATGGCCTCCTGCATGCTGTCCACCCGTACGATCTGCAGCACCGGGCCGAAGATTTCCTCCTTATAGCTGAGCATCTCCGGGCTGACGTTATCGATCAGCGTGCCGCCGACGAAGAAGCCGTTCTCATAGCCGGCCACCTGCGGGTTACGGCCGTCGACCACGATAGTCGCGCCCTGCTCTTCGGCACTGTCGATGTAGCCCACGACCTTCTGCTGATGCGCCTTGGTGATCACCGGACCGAAGTCGTTACTCTTCTCCGAGTAGGCGCCGACCTTCAGGGCCTGCATGGCCTTCTGCATCTTCTCGACCAGCGCATCGGCCGCCGCATCGCCCACCGCGACCGCGACCGACAGCGCCATGCAGCGCTCGCCCGAGGAGCCGAAGGCTGCACCGAGCAGCTGGTTAACCGCGTTATCCATGTCGGCATCGGGCATGACGATGGCGTGGTTCTTCGCCCCGCCCAGAGCCTGGCAGCGCTTGCCGTTGGCATTGGCGGTCTTGTAGATGTACTCGGCAATCGGCGTCGAGCCGACGAAGCTGACCGCCTGAATGCGCTCGTCGCCGAGCAGGGTGTCGACCGCTTCCTTATCGCCATTGATGACCGTCATCACGCCATCGGGCAGACCCGCTTCCTGCAGCAGCTGGGCGATAAACAGGGTCGAGCTGGGGTCGCGCTCGGACGGCTTGAGGATGAAGCAGTTGCCGCAGACGATGGCCATCGGGAACATCCACAGCGGCACCATCGCCGGGAAGTTGAACGGGGTGATCCCGGCGACCACGCCCAGCGGCTGGAACTCGCTCCAGGAGTCGATGTTCGGGCCGACGTTCTTGCTGTGCTCGCCCTTGAGCAGCTCCGGCGCGCCGCAGGCGTATTCGACGTTCTCGATGCCGCGCTGCAGTTCGCCCAGGGCATCGTGGGAAATCTTGCCGTGCTCCTCGCCAATCATCTGTGCGATGCGCTCGGCGTTCTGCTCGAGCAGTTCCTTGAAGCGGAACATCACCCGCGCGCGCTTGATCGGCGGGGTGTTGCGCCACTCGGGGAACGCCGCCTCGGCAGTGGCAATGGCCTGCTCGACGGTGGCCTTGGAGGCCAGCGCCACGCGCTTGCTGACTTCGCCGGTGGACGGGTTGTAGACGTCCTGAAAGCGCTCGCCTGTGCTGATGATCTGGCCGTTGATCAGATGTCCTACTGTGTTCATCGCGGATATTCCTCGGAAAGTATTCAGGTCGCGGGCTCAGGGCCCGCTGTGGTTAAAAGACGGGCTTACCAGAGCTGCTGGTAGATCTCGATGATCTGTTCGGCACTCGGCACGCGCGGATTGTTGTTCGGCGAGCCGGAGGCCAGGGCCTGCTGCGCCATGACCTGCAACTGGTCGAAGTACTGCTGGCGGTCGATGCCGAACTGCGCGGGGGTGGGCACCTGCAACTCATCGTTGAGCGCACGCAGCTCGGTGAGCAGCTTGTCGTTGGCCACCGCATCGCTGTCCTGCTCGCTGGCCACGCCCATGGCACGCGCGCAGTCGGCATAACGCTCGGCAGCCGCCGGAATCGAGAACTCGGTGACACTCGGTAGCAACATGGCGTTGGACAGGCCATGGGGCACATGGAAATGCGCACCGATGGGCCGGCTCATGCCATGCACCAGGGCCACCGAGGCATTGGAAAAGGCCACGCCGGCCAGGGTCGAGCCAAGCATCATCGCCTCACGCGCGGCCTTGTCCGCGCCATCGTGGTAGGCGCGGCGCAGGTTGGGCGCGATCAGACGCATGGCCGAAAGAGCCTGGCTGTCGCTGTAGAGGCTGGCCTTCTTGCTGACGTAGGCCTCCATCGCGTGGGTCAGCGCATCGATACCGGTGTCGGCGGTGATGCGTGCCGGCAGGCTCAGGGTCAGGCTGAAGTCGATCAGCGCCGCCACCGGCATGAAACCGATGCCCACGCAGAGCATTTTCTCGTCGGTCTTTTCATCGGCGATGATGGTCACCCTGGTGACCTCCGAGCCGGTGCCGGCAGTGGTTGGCACGGCAATGATCGGCAGACCGGACTCGATGACGATGCGCGGAAACTTGTAGTCGCGCATCTCGCCGCCATGCTTGGCCAGGATCGCGATGGCCTTGGCGCTATCGATCGGGCTGCCACCGCCGAGGGCGATGATGCAGTCGTAATCGCCGTTGCGGGTTTTCTCGACACCGGCTTGGATGGACGCCACCGTCGGCTCGGGCACGGTGTCGTCGAACACATCGGCACTCATCTGCTGGGCCACCAGGGTTTCTTCAATCCGCTTGGCGTAGCCCAGCTGCACCATCATCTTGTCGGTGATGATCAGCGGTCGTGTACAGCCGAGGCTGGCCAGCACGTTGGGGATATCCTGGCTGGCGCCCT
>JBFKAF010000012.1:0-19886 GCA_041621735.1 Pseudomonas sp. | reverse complement strand
GCGATCTGCTTGCGCACCGCCAGCTGCTGACTGTCCTGGCACACATAGCGCAGCGACCAGTGCTCGGCCGCGCAGTGCAGGGCGGCAAAGTCGCGCTTGAGTGTGCGGAAGGCCTCGACCATGCGCTGGCTCCTTACCGGTAATAGGCAGGCAAACGGGTGGCCGCAGCCGCCCGCTATTAAGGGTGCATGATTGCCGAAGGGGGGCGCGCCGACAAGCACCGGGCGGGTTGCCCAGCCCGGTGCCTGCTGTCTCGGGACGCTATGGCGGGTTCAGCGTTGCGCCGACTTGCGCTCCGGCGCGCCATTGGCCACGTAGTAAGGCGCGGTGCTGCGTGGCAGGGGCTGGCGGCCACGGATCTTATCGGCGATTTTTTCGGCGAGCATGATGGTGGTGGCGTTGAGGTTGCCGGTGATGATCTGCGGCATGATCGACGCGTCGACCACCCGCAGGCCTTGCAGGCCATGCACGCGACCCTGGCCATCGACCACCGCCATGTCGTCTTCGCCCATCTTGCAGGAGCAGGACGGATGGAAGGCGGTTTCCGCGTGCTGGCGCACGAACTCGTCCAGCTCGGCGTCGCTCTGCACGTCGGCACCGGGACTGATTTCGCGGCCACGGTAAGGGTCGAGGGCCGATTGCGCCATGATCTCGCGGGTGATGCGGATGCCCTCACGGAACTCCTGCCAGTCCTGCTCATGGCTCATGTAGTTGAACAGGATGCTCGGGTGCTCGCGCGGATCCTTGGACTTGGCATGCACGCGACCGCGACTCGGTGAGCGCATGGAGCCGACGTGGGCCTGGAAACCGTGCTCGTTGACCGCGTTGCTGCCGTTGTAATTGATCGCCACCGGCAGGAAGTGGTACTGGATATTCGGCCACTCGACCTCGGGGCGGGTGCGGATGAAACCGCCGGCCTCGAACTGGTTGCTGGCGCCGATACCTTTGCCGAGGAACAGCCATTCGGCGCCGATCTTCGGCTGGTTCCACCATTGCAGGGCTGGGTAGAGCGAGACCGGCTGCTTGCAGGCGTACTGCAGGTACATCTCCAGGTGATCCTGCAGGTTGGCGCCTACGCCCGGCAGGTCGTGCACCACGGGGATGTCCAGATCGCGCAGCAGCGCGGCCGGGCCGACGCCGGAGCGCTGAAGGATCTGCGGCGAGGCAATCGCCCCGCTGCTCAGCAGCACTTCACGACGCGCCTTGGCGCGCACCGGGGTGTTGCTGTCGCCGATCAGGTAGTCGACGCCTATGGCGCGCTTGCCGTCGAACAGGATGCGGTCGGTGAGGGCGTGGGTGACTATGCTCAGGTTGGAACGCACCTTGGCCTGGTCGAGGTAACCGCGGGCGGTGCTGGCGCGGCGGCCTTCCTTGGTGACGAAGCGGTCCATCGGGCCGAAGCCTTCCTGCTGGTAGCCGTTGAGGTCGTCGGTGCGCGGGAAACCGGCCTGCACGCCGGCCTCGACCATGGCGTGGAACAGCGGGTTATTGCCGGCCTTGGGCGTGCACACGCTGACCGGGCCGTCGCCGCCGTGGTAGGCGTTGGCGCCGATGTCGCGGGTTTCCGACTTGCGGAAATACGGCAGGCAGTCCTGATAGGTCCAGTCTTCCAGGCCAGGCGCCTTGGCCCAGTTGTCGAAGTCCAGGGCGTTGCCGCGGATGTAGCACATACCGTTGATCAGGGAGGAACCGCCGAGGCCCTTGCCGCGTCCGCACTCCATGCGGCGGTTGTTCATGTAGGGTTCGGGATCGGTTTCGTAGGCCCAGTTGTAACGGCGGCCCTGCAGGGGGAAGGCGAGGGCGGCGGGCATCTGGGTGCGGAAATCCATGCGGTAGTCCGGGCCGCCGGCTTCCAGCAGCAGCACGCTGACCTCGGCGTCTTCGCTCAGGCGGGTGGCCAGAACGTTACCGGCCGAACCGGCACCGATGATGATGTAGTCGAATTCTTGAGGCATAGGGTCTTCCTGCGTAGGGTGGATTAGGCGAAGCCGTAATCCACCATGGCGGATCTGCAGTTGTGCGGTGGATTACGCCGCTACGCGACTAATCCACCCTACGGTCGGGTTCAGAACACCGAGGCGTAATCGCCCAGTTCCACCTGCACGGATTTGATCTGGGTGTAGTGCTCCAGGGTGGCCACGCCGTTTTCGCGGCCGACGCCCGACTGCTTGTAACCGCCCACCGGCATTTCCGCCGCCGATTCGCCCCAGGTATTGATCCAGCAGATGCCGGCTTCCAGGCTGTGGATGACCCGGTGCGCGCGCGTCAGGTCGCGGGTCACCAGGCCGGCGGCGAGGCCGTAGTCGCTGTCGTTGGCGCGGCGGACCACTTCTTCTTCGCTGTCGTAGGCGAGGATGCTCATCACCGGGCCGAAGATCTCCTCGCGCACTATGGTCATGTCATCGGTGCAATCGGTGAACACGGTCGGCGCGACGTAGGCGCCCTGGGCGAATTCGCCCTCGGTCAGGCGCTCGCCGCCACACAGCAGGCGGGCGCCTTCCTGGCGGCCGGTGGCGATGTAGCCGAGCACGCTTTCCATGTGGGCGAAGCTGACCAGCGGGCCGAAGTTGGTCTCGGCGTGCTCGGGATTGCCCAGGCGAATGCGTTTGACCCGCTCCAGCACCTTGGCTTCGAAGCGTGACTGCAGCGCGCGCGGGATGAACACCCGGGTGCCGTTGGTGCAGACCTGACCGGAGCTGTAGAAGTTGGCCATCATGGCGATATCTGCGGCGCGGTTGAGGTCGGCATCTTCGAAGATGATCAGCGGCGACTTGCCGCCCAACTCCATGGTCACTTCCTTCAACGTCGAGCCGGAGGCACTGGCCATGACCTTCTTGCCGGTGCTGGTGCCGCCGGTGAAGGAAATCTTGGCGATCCCTGGGTGCTCGGTGAGCCACTGGCCGACTTCGCGGCCGCTGCCGGTGAGTACGTTGAACACGCCATCCGGCAGGCCGGCTTCGGTGTAGATCTCCGCCAGTTTGAGCACGCTCAGCGGGGTGACTTCGCTGGGCTTGAAGATCATCGCGTTGCCGGCGGCCAGGGCCGGGGCGGACTTCCACAGGGCGATCTGAATCGGGTAGTTCCAGGCGCCGATGCCGGCGACCACGCCCAGCGGCTCGCGGCGGGTGTAGACGAAGGAGGTGTCGCGCAGCGGGATCTGCTGGCCTTCCAGGGCCGGGATCAGGCCGGCGTAGTACTCCAGTACGTCGGTGCCGGTGACTATGTCCACCGCCTGGGTTTCCGACAGCGGCTTACCGGTGTCGAGGGTTTCCAGCGCGGCCAGCTCGTCGTTGCGCGCGCGGAGGATGTCGACCGCCTTGCGCAGGATGCGCGAGCGTTGCATGGCGGTCATCGCCGCCCAGACTTTCTGCCCGGCGGCGGCGCTGGCCACGGCGCGCTCGACGTCTTCCTGGCTGGCGCGCTGAACCTTGGCGAGCACTTCACCGTTGGCCGGGTTGATGGTTTCGAATGAAGCGCCGCTGCTGGCGGCGACATAGCGCCCGCCAATATAGAGCTGCTGGTCGTCGAATCGGGCCATGGGTGAGTCCTCTCTTGTCGGTGTGGTTTGCGCAAGGTGGCCGGCACGTAAAGTGCGGCGTGGCCGGCTGAGCTGGCTGCGAAGGAAGGCGTCTGCCAGGTCAGAATAGATCGATTTTTAGGCTACTTTGTTTTTATTGAACGTTCAAACAATAAAAACCGGGCTGTCGCAATCATGCCAGTCGAGGACGCTTTCGAGCGGGGTATGCGCTGCGTCATCGGCGCTGAGGGACGCTGTGGCGACTGGCTTCAGGTTATCGGGGGGAGGCGCTTGCCGTGGCCTGTGCCGCGGTCAAGCGGCTATTCGGCCTTGGTCAACTGCTGATCGAGGTAGTCATAGGCGATCTGCACGGCTTGCTGGACGTCGAAGGCTTCGCCGGACAGCGCGCCGCGCAACCACAGGCCGTCGATCAGCGCGGCCAGGCCACGGGCGGCGGCGCGGGCGGACTCTTGCGGCAGCGCGCGGCGGAATTGGCAGCAGAGATTGGAGTACAGGCGGTGATCGTTGATCCGCTGCAGGCGGTTCAGGGCGGGCTGGTGCATGCTGGAGGCCCAGAAGGCCAGCCAGGTTTTCATCGCGGGGCCGTTGACCTGAGTGTCGTCGAAGTTGCTGTCGACGATTGCGCGCAGGTGGGCGCGCGGGCTGTCGTCCGGCTGCATGGCGCGGCGGCTGCGCATGGAGTCGTTGAGCGCCTGCATCAGGTGGCGCATGGTGGCCTCCAGGAGGCCGTTCTTGTCCTTGAAGTAGTGACTGATGATGCCGTTGGAAACCCCTGCGAGGCGGGCGATGTAGGCGATGCTGGCATCGCTCATGCCGACCTGGTCGACTGCTTCTAGGGTGGCCGCGATCAACTGCGAGCGGCGGATCGGCTGCATTCCGATCTTGGGCATCGGTCTCTCCATCGATAGGGGAGTCCCCCGGGATGGGCGCAGTCTAGGCGGTTTTTTATTGGCCGATCAATCAAGCCTGGCGGTTTAGCGGACGACTTGTCGGTTAGGGATATGCACGTGGTTGGCTGGCGCTGGATCTGCTGAGTGCAACCGCCGGGCCAGCGAATGGCTGAATAGGTGTTTCTGGCAGAAAAGACAAAGCGGGCCGAGGCCCGCTTTGTCTATACCGCGCTGTATGGGTTTATTTCAACCACTCGGCCACGCGATCCGGATTTTTCGCGATCCAGTCTTTAGCAGCTTGCTCCGGCTTGGCGCCTTCGCTGACGGCCAGCATCACACTGCCAATTTCTTCTGGGCCCCAGGAAAACTTCTTGAGGAACGCGGCCGCTTCAGGCGCCTTGGCTTCCAGGGCTGGATTGGCCACGGTGTCGACGTGCTCGGCGGCACCATAGACATTCTGCGGGTCTTCGAGGAAGCGCAGTTTCCACTTGGCGAACATCCAGTGTGGAATCCAGCCGGGTACCACGATGGCTTCCTTCTTCTTCTCGGCGCGGGCCAGGGCGATGGTCATGGCCGGACCGGAGCTCGGCATCAGCTTGTAGTCCAGCTTGTATTTGTCGATGGCTTCTTCGGTGCGGCTCATGATGCCGGCGCCGGCATCGATACCGGTGATCTTGCCGTCGAAGTCCTTGCTGTACTTGTTCAGGTCTTCGATGCTCTTGGCTTCGACGTAGTCGGGCACTACCAGGCCGATTCTCGCGCCCTCGTAGTTGCTGCCGAGTACCACCACCTTGTCTTTCATCTTGGCGTAGTAGTCGGCGTGGGTGACCGGCAGCCAGGCGGTGAGGGTCGCATCCAGATCGCCGCGGGCCACGCCCTGCCACATGATGGCGGGTTCGACGGGCTTCAGTTCAACCGTGTAGCCGAGTTTGCTCTTGAGGATTTCACCGGCGACATTGGTGGTCGCGACGCTGTCGTCCCAGCCATTGACGTAGCCGAGTTTCAGGGTGGGCTTCTCCGCAGCCATGGCGGTGGACATGCCCAGCGCCAGAGCTGCAACGCCAAGGCTTTTCAGGCAGAAAGTGGATAGTTTGCGCATTAAGGTAGTGCTCCATCAGTGAGAGTGGCAGTTCAACTGTGTTACTGGCTCGTTCTGATTGCGGGTGTTGCGGTGGCCGGTTAACCCATGCCCGGGACGCACGCCCCTGGATGGCCTGGGCCACTGGGGAAGCCTTGGCTAGGCGGGTGTTCGCTGCCGAAGCCTAGTGGTTCCGATTCAGCTGTCGCCCGCCAGCCAGACAAGCGTCGTTGCGCTGCAGCAACTGCGTTTGCCGGGGCTTCTCCTGTCCCGTCTGGCGCGGACGCCAGGCGGGCCAGAGTTTTTTACATACCTAGGTATTTCTTGACGGCGGCAGCGCCATCCTGGCCGTCATAGGTGGTGACGCCCGCCAGCCACTTGTCGAGGGACTCAGGGTTGGCCTTGATCCAGCTCTTCGCCACCTCGGCCGGATCTTCTTTCTCCAGCACTTTTTCCATCAGCTGGCTTTCGATCTCGACGCTGAATTGCAGATTGTTCAGCAGCTTGCCGACGTTGGGGCAGCGTGCTTCGTAATCCGGTGGTATCACGGTGTAGACCTTGGCGGCGCCGTAATCCGGGCCGAACACGTCATCGCCGCCGGACAGGTAGGTGATGTCGAACTGGGTATTCATCGGGTGCGGTGCCCAGCCGAGGAACACTACCGGCTTCTGCTTCCTTACCGCGCGTTGCACCTGAACCAGCATGCCGGCTTCGCTGGACTCGACCATGCGGAAACCGCCCATGCCGAACTGGTCATCCTTGATCATTTTTTCGATCAGCAGGTTACCGTCGTTGCCCGGCTCGATGCCGTAGATCTTGCCATCGAGTTCTTTCTTGAACTTGGCGATGTCCTGAAAGCTCTTCAGACCAGCCTCGGCCAGGTAGGTCGGTACGGCGAGGGTGTACTTGGCACCCTCCAGGTTGGCCTTCGGCAGCACCTTGACGCCGTTGTCCTTGGTGAACGGCTCGATCACCGCGTCCATCGAGGGCGCCCAGTAGCCGAGGAACACGTCGATCTGGCTTTTCTGCACGCCGGTGAAGGCAATCGGCACCGAGGCCATGATCTTGCGGGGCTTGTAGCCCAGGCCCTCGGTCAGGGTCATGGCGACGCCGGTGGTGGCGGCGATGTCGGCCCAGCCGATCTCGGCGAAACGCACTTGCTGGCAGCTTTGCGGCTCTTGTGCCCAGGCGCTTTGCAGCAACGTGCAGGACAGCAGGCCAACTCCAGCAGCGGTTTTCAACTTGTTCATCTATGACTCCCTGTGTGAATGGATAAGGTGAATGTCTTACTGGCGTTGCAGTTTCGCGCTGACCCAGCTGAACAGGGTGCTGCGTTTCTCGGTTTGCTTGGTACCGAAGCTTTCGGTAATGCGGTCGAGGATGATCGCCAGCAGCACCACGGCCATGCCGCTCTCGAAGCCTAGGCCGATGTCCAGGCGCTGGATACTGGCGAGCACGTCGTTACCCAGGCCGCCGGCGCCGACCATCGAGGCGATGATCACCATCGACAGGGCCATCATGATGGTCTGGTTGACCCCGGCCATGATCGACGGCATGGCGCTGGGCAGCTGAACCTTGAATAGTAGCTGGGTCTTGCTGCAGCCGAAGGACTGGCCGGCCTCGACGATTTCCTTGTTGACCTGACGAATGCCCAGGCTGGTCAGGCGTACCGCAGGCGGCATGGCGAAAATCACCGTGGCGATGATCCCCGGCACACGGCCGAGACCGAACAGCATGGCGGCCGGAATCAGGTAGACGAATGCCGGCATGGTCTGCATGAAGTCGAGAATCGGGCGGGTGATGGTCGCCACGCGCTCACTCTTGGCAGCCCAGATGCCCAGCGGTATACCCAGCAAGAGGCTGATCAGCGTCGCCGAGAAGGTCAGTCCGAGGGTGACCACCGTTTGCTCCCAGAAGTCGGTGAGCACGATCAGAATGAAGGACACGGCGGTGAAGGCGGCAAAGCGCGCGCCGATACGCCACAGGCCGAGGCCGACGAAGATGGCGATCAGCAGCCAGGCCGGCGGCAGCATGAGGATGGCCTCGATGCCTTCGGAGAAGGCGCTGACCACGCTGCCGATGCTGTCGAAGCCGTTGCTGTAGTTGTCCAGCAGGTGCTGAACGCCGTCATTGACCCAGCTGCCCAGGTCGAGTTTTTTCTCGCTCATGTCATTCTCCCTGCATGCGGGTCAGCAGGCGACCCTTGCTGATGGCGCCAGAGTATTGGCCGTTGCCACCGACGACCGGGATCGGCCCTTCATTGATCACCAGGCGTTCGATGACCTGATCCAGCGGCATGTCTTCCGGCACGGGGGTGATCTGCTTGACCACGCTCTGATCGAGCTTGCAGGACTGGCCACCTTCGACCAGCAGGGCGATTCTCTCCAGGCTGATGGAGCCGTAGAAACGGTTATTGCCATCGACGATGAAGGCGTAGTGCTTGTCCAGCTCCTGCAGTTTTTGCGAGACGGCCTGGGCGTCCGGAGCAACGCCGTTATGCACGAACACCGGTACGCTGTTGGCCATCAGCTGGCCGGCGGTGAGGTAGCGGTTGGTGTCGACGGTGTCGAAGAAGTTGCGCACGTAGTCGTTGGCCGGGTTGTCGACCAGCTCTTGCGGGGTGCCGACCTGGACCAGCTTGCCGCCTTCCATGATGGCGATGCGATTGCCGATACGCATGGCCTCCTCGATGTCGTGGGAGACGAAGATGATGGTGCGGCGGTGGACTTTTTGCAGCTCGAGCAGCAGGTCCTGCATTTCGCGACGCTTGAGCGGGTCGAGGGCGGAAAACGCCTCGTCCATGATCATCATCGAAGGGTCGACAGCGAGCGCGCGGGCCAGGCCGACACGTTGCTGCATACCGCCTGAAAGCTCATGCGGGTGCATGTGGGCGAAGGGCTCCAGACCCACTTCCTTGAGCACCTCCATGGCGCGCTTCTCGCGGTCCTTGCGTCCGACGCCTGCCACCTCAAGGCCGAAGGCGGTGTTGTCCAGTACGGTGCGCGAGGGCATCAGGGCGAAGGACTGGAAGACCATGCTCATGTCGCGGCGACGCAGGTCGATCAGGTCTGAACTGGACATCTTGGCGACGTTCTGGCCGTCGATGAACACATCGCCGCCGGACGGCTCGATCAGCCGGTTGATCAGGCGAATCAGGGTGGACTTGCCGGAGCCGGAAAGCCCCATGAGAACGAAGATTTCGCCCTCTTGGACACTGAACGACACGTCACTCACGCCAATCACCGCGCCAGTTTCGGCGAGGACTTTATCCTTGCTCCAGCCTTGCTTGACCTTGTCGATGGCGTCTTGTGGTTTGTCGCCAAAAACCTTGAACAGGTTTTCGACCACGATTTTTCCAGATTGCATGGGA
The DNA here is from genome assembly GCA_041621735.1 of Pseudomonas sp. GTDB lineage: Bacteria > Pseudomonadota > Gammaproteobacteria > Pseudomonadales > Pseudomonadaceae > Aquipseudomonas. Next base: position 11,010 of record JBFKAF010000012.1, on the reverse strand, counting down.
TGGTTCCCCTTCAGTAGACATCCAGATCAGTTACACGGAACCTGTCGTGCGCCCGAGAGCGTGCTTCAGGTGATGTCGACTGTTCTTGCCTGTGTGAGTGTGGGCTTGGTTCCAAAGTTTGGAGAACGTTCTGCAGCGCGGCGCCTTGCAGTGCACTCGGCGGCGGACCCAGTAGCAGGCCATGGACAGTAACGATCATGGGCGCGGCTTGAGCATGCGTTTGAGTGAGCTGTGTTTTGCCGTATTGCAAACTGCTTTCCAAACCCTCTGGCAGAGTAACGAAGGCCAATCCTTTGGTATTTCGCACCTCGCCCTGAGATGCGCGTACATCCGAAATTTCTTGTTGGGCTGGCGCCCGATTGAGGTGGCCAGCGCTATGTATTCTTCGGTCCAGAGTGTGGGAACTCTGGTCTGTCGGCTCCGTTTGGAGTCGACAGCGACGAAATCGGCTGTCTCAACGATATAGCCTTCGAATTGCCGCGATTGTCGGTTTACGACGTTGACGTGTTGCGCGGCGACATGGCGACTAGCTAAAAAACCTTATCACAGTTTATAGGCTCCACGCCGGAGCTGCAGGCCGCGCAGGGCCTGCTCTCCAGCCTGTGAACCTGGCGCAGTCGCCGTGTTGCGGGGGCTGTGGCGGAATCGAAAAGAAATGTAATTTATGGCTTTTTGCCGTCACTGGAGGGCATATCCGCCACGCTGCCGTCGCGCCGAGTGACGCCCTGCAGCCATTGCGCGCGTACCTGTGGGTTGGCCTTCAGCCAGGCCTTGGCTTCGCGCCGCGGGTTGGTGTTCTGGTTGAGCAGCGCCTCCATCAGATCGTTCTCCATCTGCAGGCTGAAGCGCAGATTTTTCAGCAAGCGTCCGAGGTTCGGACATTCCTCGCTATAGCCTTTGCGTACGGCGGTGTAGACGGTGGCGCCACCTAAATTGGGGCCGAAATACTGGTCGCCGCCGCTCAGGTAGTGCATCTGCAGTTGGTTGTTCATCGGGTGCGGCTCCCAACCGAGAAATACCGCCCATTTGTTGATGTGTTCGGCACGTTTGACGTGCAGGATCATGTTGGCTTCGCTGGACTCGGTCAACTTGAAATCGCCCAGGCCGAAGGCATTCTTGTCGATCATCTGCTGGATCGACTTGTTGCCACTGTTGCCCGGCTCGATGCCGTAGATCCTGCCGTCCAGCTGCTTGCTGAATTTGGCGATGTCGGTGAAGTCCTTCAGGCCTCCGTCGTAGGCTGCCTGGTTCACCGCCAGGGTGTACTTGGCCCCCTCCAGATTGACCGCCAATAACTCCAGCGAACCGTCGTCCAGATAGGGACGGATGCCTTCTTCCGAGCTGGGCATCCAGGTGTCGAGGAAGACGTCGACCTTGCTGTCGCGCAGAGCCTGGTAGGTCTCGGGCACCGACAGTTGTTGAGTCTTGGTGCGGTAGCCCAGGTCACTGAGCAGCACGCGGGTAACGGCGTTGGTGACTACCAGGTCGGTCCAGCCGACGTCGGCCAGACGCACGACGTCGCAGCTGGCGGGGTCAGCGGCTTGGCTCAGTAGCGGGGTGCTCAACGCTGTCGCCAGCAGCCAGTTCTTATGCAGCTTCATGGGGCGCTTCCAACAAGGGGTGCAAGGTTTCCGGCCGCTCTGGGTCGGGACGTTGGCCGCTAGGCGAGGCAGGCGAAACAGGCGCTGACCAGCGCGCGGGCGCCTGGATCATGGCGCCGGAGTCGGGGCGCTGCCACTCGGCGGGTCGCTGACAGAACGCTGATGTCGCATTTGGTGTTGGCGCTTGGCGAGAACTGCGAGGTCGATCACGGGCTGCGCGCGCCACCCGGCACAGCGCCGCTCGCGGTCAGTCTAAGCCAGACCATGCGGCGGGTGGCGGGCGGGTGCCGGCGTCGCCTGATGGCGTATTTGGATACGAACGAGTCGGAGTGGGACGTAGCTGCTTCGGGGAAATCCCGATGATGGCGGCATAACAATTACCCACCTGCGGAGGCCGGCATGGCTATCAGTGTGTTCGACCTGTTCAAGATCGGTATCGGGCCTTCCAGCTCGCACACCGTGGGCCCCATGCGTGCCGCCGCGCTGTTCACCGGCGCCCTGCGCGAGCGTCACCTGCTCGAGCGCGTGCAGCGTGTGGAAGTGCGCCTGTACGGCTCGTTGTCGGCCACCGGCATCGGTCATGGCAGTGACACCGCGGTGATCATGGGCCTGATGGGCGATTGGCCGGACCAGATCGACCCGGCGAGCATCGCGCCGCGGATCGAGACACTGCGCAGCAGCGCCACCCTGCAGTTGGATGGCCGTTTGCCGATTGCCTTCGACTGGCAGCGCGACATGTTGCTGCTCGAGGAAAATCTACCCTACCACCCGAATGCCATGACCCTGACGGCCTACGCGGCAGACGCCAGCGAGCTGCACGCCGACACCTACTATTCGGTCGGCGGCGGTTTCGTGGTCGATGCCGAACAGGCGGCCACCGGCCAGCTGGATCAGGATCACACCCAACTGCCTTACGACTTCTCCAGCGCCGAGGAATTGCTGCGCCTGTGCAAGGAGCACGGGTTGCGCGTTTCCGAGCTGATGATGGCCAACGAAAAGGCCTGGCGCAGCGAGGCGGAGATCCGCAGTGGTCTGATGCGCCTGTGGCAGGCCATGCGCGACTGTGTCGAGCAGGGCCTCAAGCAAGACGGCATCCTCCCCGGCGGCCTCAACGTCAAGCGCCGCGCCGCCAAGCTGCACCGCAGCCTGCAGGAAATGAGCAAGCCCAACGTGATCGGCTCGACCCTCAGCGGCATGGAGTGGGTCAATCTGTTCGCCCTGGCGGTCAACGAAGAGAACGCCGCAGGTGGGCGCATGGTCACCGCACCGACCAACGGCGCGGCCGGCATCATTCCGGCGGTGCTGCATTACTACGTGCGCTTCAGTCCGGCGGTGACCGAAGCGGACGTGGTCGATTACCTGCTGGCCGCGGCGGCCGTCGGCATCCTGTGCAAGAAGAACGCCTCGATCTCCGGCGCCGAAGTGGGTTGCCAGGGCGAGGTCGGTTCGGCCTGTGCCATGGCCGCCGCCGGGCTGGCGGAAATCCTCGGCGCCACCCCCGAGCAGCTGGAGAACGCCGCCGAGATCGGCCTGGAGCACAACCTCGGGCTGACCTGCGACCCGGTCGGCGGCCTGGTGCAGGTGCCGTGCATCGAGCGCAACGCGATCGCCGCGGTGAAGGCGATCAACGCCGCGCAGATGGCCTTGCGTGGCGACGGCGAGCACTTCATCTCGCTGGACCGGGTGATCCGCACCATGCGCGACACCGGCGCCGACATGCACGACAAGTACAAGGAAACCTCGCGCGGTGGCCTGGCGGTCAGCGCCATCGAGTGCTGATTCACCTTCGCCCAGGTGCGCGGTTTTGGTGCGCATCCGGGGCGAGTGAGAGGTTTTGCGACTAGTCGGCCATTCTGCTTGCCGTTCGTCTGTTACCGCTAGCATTCAACCTGTGGTGCGGTGACATTCGCGCCTAGAGCCAGTGCTACCGAAATGCTCAAGGCCCAGGAATAACTGGGTCTTGATGGCGCAAACAGAACACTTCTGTCGCGCTTGCGAAGCCTTGTGGTACACGGCTTGGATGACGGCCTATATTTTTAATTGAACGCTCAAGTAATTTAGGCATGACCTTTGCCTTGTTATCAGTGTTCATCTGGGCCAGTCGCGTACCAGAACCGTAAGACCAGAGCCTCGCCAAGAAGGCTCACACCGTGCTTAGCATGAGGGTTTCACTGATGTCGCAGTCCACCCAAGGGGCACAGCCCCAGATTCCTGCTCCCCGCTCCATCGGCTTTCTGCTGCTGGACAACTTCACCCTGATTTCCCTCGCGGCGGCGGTCGAGCCGTTGCGCATGGCCAATCAGCTTTCCGGCAAGGAACTGTATCGCTGGCACACCCTGACCCAGACGGGCCAGCCGGTGAAAGCCAGCGATGGCCTGCAGATCACTCCGGACGCCGGTCTGCACAATGCGCCGGTACTCGACGCGGTGATCGTTTGCGGTGGCGTGGACATTCAGCACAGCGTTACCCGCGAGCACCTGCACTGGTTGCAGGTCCAGGGCCGTCAAGGTCGCCAGCTCGGTGCGGTGTGCACCGGCAGCTGGGCGCTGGCCAAGGCCGGGCTGCTCGATGGCTACGATTGCAGCGTGCACTGGGAATGCCTGGCCTCGATGCAGGAAGCCTTCCCGCGCGCGGCCATCACCCCACGACTGTTTTCCATCGACCGTAACCGCAGCACCGCCTCGGGCGGCACCGCACCGCTGGACATGATGCTGCACCTGATCGGTCGCGAGCATGGCCGCGAACTGGCGGCGGCGATCTCCGAGATGTTCATCTACGAGCGCATCCGCAACGAACAGGATCACCAGCGCGTGCCGCTCAAGCACATGCTCGGCACCAACCAGCCGAAGCTGCAGGAAATCGTCGCGCTGATGGAGGCCAACCTGGAGGAGCCGATCGACCTCGACGAACTGGCCTGCTACGTCGACGTGTCGCGGCGTCAGCTCGAGCGCCTGTTCCAGAAGTACCTGCACTGCTCGCCGTCGCGCTACTACCTCAAGTTGCGCCTGATCCGTGCGCGCCAGCTGCTCAAGCAGACTTCGATGTCGATCATCGAACTGGCCTCGGTCTGTGGTTTCGTCTCCACGCCACACTTCTCCAAATGCTATCGCGAGTACTTCGGCATCCCGCCGCGCGACGAGCGCTCGGGGCAAAGCCCGAACAACGTGGTGGCACTGGTGCCGGTGCCGGAAGAGCTGATGCAGCCCGCCTCGTCGACGGCCAAGGATGCCCTGAATCGGGCGCAGGGCGAGTCGACTTTCGCCAGCGTGCGGCTCTAGGCCTGACTCCGCAGGCGCTACACCCAGGCCTGTTAGCCGCTTGACCAGATAGCGATGCACACAACAAAAGGGGCGCACGATGCGCCCCTTTTGTTGTGTGCAGTTTCGTAGGCTGGGTGAGGCGCGTGCGCAGTAGTCCGACTCAAGCAGTCGGATCTGCAGCGACGTAACCCAGCATTGCTGGTGTGAGTGCCAGCGTCGTGCTGGGTTACGCGGCGCCCGGACAAGTGCGTCGTCTGCGTTCCGGCGACATGCGCCGCTAACCCAGCCTACGAGGTTGAGGTTGTTTTGTGAGGTATCAGGGCCGGCAGCAGGGTGCGCGAAATCGCTTCGCGCACGGCTGGCAGCAGGGTGGCGTTACCGCCCAGCAGCTCTTCCACCAGCTGCTTCAAGGCCACTGCCCGCTCCGGGCTGAGGCCGCTCACCGCGTAGCTGCAGGCTTGTTCGGCGCTGACCCCCGACGGGATACTCAGGCCCAGGGCCACCAGCCGTTCGCGGAAGTCTTCCTGGTCGATCAGGTCGGCATGCATCATGGTTATTTTCCCCTGGTCAGGGCTGCGCTCAGCGCAGCACTCCTTCATCCGTCAGCAGCTTGAGGATAGCCTCGGCACCGGCTTCTGGCGAGACGTCCTTGAGTACCTGTCCACCGCCGCCCGAGGCTTTCGCGGTGGCCGCTTTCATCCGTTCGGCGCCGGTCTTGGCCTTGATCACCTTGAGGCGTTTCGGTCGTGGTCGGGCGGGCTGCAACTGCGCTTCGCTGAGCAGGGCGTCTTCTACAACGCTCACCGCCTGCGCCTGTAATTGCCCGCGTCGGGCCGGGCCGAAGGCGCTCTGGCGTGCGGCGGGCGCGGCATTGTCGACGCTGGCGAGGAACGGCAGACGCACCTGCAGGCGGCGTCGCTGGCCACGCGGCAGGGCTTGCAGAACCTGGGCCACGCCGTCGTTCACGCTTTCCACCGCGGCCAGTCCGACCACCAGTGGCCAGCCCAGTTGTTCCGCCAGCAGGTAGGGCAGCATGCCCGAGCCTTCGCCGGTTTCCGCCTGGCTGCCGGTCAGCACCAGTTGCGCCCCGGCTGCGCGCAGATAGTCGCTGAGGGCCGGCAGGGCGTCGGCCTGTGGCGGTTGCTGGAGTACGGTGATTTCCGCCAGGCCCATGCCCAGGTAGGCGCGCAGGGCTTCTTCCTTGGGGTCGCCGGCGTGCAGCACGCGCAGGCGCTCGCCGGCCAGGCGCAGGCCCAGCTCGACGGCGCGGGCATCCTGCTCGGCGCGCCGGGCACGGCCCGAGGTCGGGTGGGCGCCGACGGAAACCAGGGTGATGATGTTCAGCGTGTTATGCGGCATCGCGTGCGCCTCCCTGACGGAATTCGGTGACCCGTTCGATCAGTGCCTGAAGGATCGCCGCCGAATCGCCGATCACCGAGAGATCGGCGCGTTTGATCATGTCGCAGCCGGGGTCCATGTTGATCGCCACCACCTTGTCGCAGGCGCCGATGCCCTGCAGGTGCTGAATGGCGCCGGAAATACCCACCGCCATGTAGACCCGGGCGGTGACCCAGGTTCCGGTGGCGCCGACCTGACGGTCGCGCGGCATGAAGCCATCGTCGACCGCGACTCGGGAGGCACCTTCGGTGGCGCCGAGGGCTTCGGCGGCCTGGTGGAACTGAGTCCAGTCCTGCACGCCGTTACCGCCGGAGAGGATGAACTCGGCTTCGGCCATGGGAATCAGGGCCGGGTTGACGGCCACCGCGCCGAGATTCTCGATGCGCGGCAGGCTCTGCGCGATGCTTTCCTGCAGCTCAAGCGCGCGGACTTCGTGGCGGCTATCGCCAACCGGGTCGGCGCACTCGGCCGCGGCCAGAATCAGTCGCGGGGCACGGCGGGCCAGGTCTTGGCGGCCGGCACCGGCGCGGCCGATGCACTGGCCGTCGGCGACCTGCCAGATCCGCGTGGCCGGGCGTTCGCCGAGCTTGGCCGCCAGGCGACGGCCGAGTTCGCCGCCGCCGCTGCGGCTGTCCGGGATCAGCCAGTGGCGGGGCTTCAGCTGGCTTTCCACTGCGCTCAGCGCCAGGACCCGCTGCTCCGGGGCATAACCCTCGAACGCGTCGCCCTGGATATGCAGCAGACGGTCGACGCCGGCGCTGTCGAAGGCGCTTTCCTTGTGCTCACCGAAGACCACCGCGACCACCGCACCCTCGCTGCCGGCCAGTTTGTTGGCCAGGCCGAGCAGGTCCTTGTCGTGGCTGCTGAGGCGACCGCCGACCATATCCGGCACCACCACGATGTGGAAGGCCGGCTGTTCGATGACGTGCAGCGGCAGTTGCACCACCGCGCTGGCGGTCGGGCGTTTGCTGCTGCCGCCGCCTTGCTGGACGCCGCTGCGGTCGATGCGCTTGAGCCCGTTGGGGCCGATGAAGCCGACCGCGCGCGGGTTCTTGCGGATGACGCCGTTGGGTCCCATCCAGCTGGATTGCGCGGTCTGCAGCGAGGCATGCAGCGGGTGCAGGCGGTTACGGGCGATCCACTCGGCTCGCGGGTCGCGGCGGATAATATCGCTCATCAGTTGACCTCCAGGGCGGCAGCCGGCTGCTTGGGTGCGGCGGCTGCCTCGATCAGTACGTCAGCGACCAGTTCGGCGATGTCCTTGATCTCCGGCCGTGGTGCCACCACGCCTTCGAGCATCGCGGTGCATTGCGGGCAGCCCACGGCGACGATCTCGGCGCCGGTTTCCTTGATGTCGACCATGCGCATGTCGGGAATCCGCTGCTTGCCGGGAATGTCGGTGATCGGCGCGCCGCCACCGCCGCCGCAGCAGCGCGAGCGGAAGCCGGAGCGTTCCATTTCCTTGACCTCGATGCCGATGGCCTTGAGCACGTTGCGCGGGGCTTCGTACTCGCCGTTGTAGCGCCCGAGGTAGCAGGGGTCGTGATAGGTGACCGCGCCGCCGGCCTTGTGCCGGCCCAGGTTGAGCTGGCGCGCGGCGATCAGCTGGTCGATATAGGTGCTGTGGTGCAGCACTTGATAGTTGCCGCCGAGGGCGCCGTATTCGTTCTTCAGCACGTGGAAGCTGTGCGGGTCGCAGGAGACTATCTTGTTGAAGCGGTACTGCGCCAGGCTGGCGATGTTGCGCTTGGCCAGGGTCTGGAAGGTCGCCTCGTCGCCCAGGCGGCGGGCTACGTCGCCGCTGTCGCGCTCTTCCAGGCCGAGTACGGCGAAGTCGACGTTGGCCGCCTTGAGTAGCTTGACGAAGGCGCGCAGGGTGCGCTGGTTACGCATGTCGAAGGCGCCGTCGCCGACCCAGAACAGCACGTCGGTCTGCTTCTTCTCGCTCATCAGCGGCAGATCGAGGTCGGCGGCCCAGTTCAGACGGCCGCCGGGGGCGAAACCGCCAGGGTTGTCGGTGGCGATCAGGTTGTCGAGGACTTCGGCGCCCTTGTTCGGCGTGGCGCCTTTTTCCAGGGTCAGGTGACGGCGCATGTCGACGATGGCATCGACGTGCTCGATCATCATCGGGCACTCCTCGACGCAGGCGCGGCAGGTGGTGCAGGACCACAGCGTGTCGGCTTCGACCAGGGCCTTGCCCTGCAGGTTGACGATCGGCTGATGCGGGCCGCCGCCGTGCTCACCCAGGGGGATGCCGGGGTAGGGGCTGCCGGCGAAGTTGGCGTCGGTGCCGCCGGCCAGGCCGATGACCATGTCCTGAATCAACTTTTTCGGGTTCAGCGGCTGGCCGGCGGCGAAGGCCGGGCAGACCGCCTCGCACTTGCCGCACTGCACGCAGGCGTCGAAGCCGAGCAGCTGGTTCCAGGTGAAATCGCTAGGTTTTTCCACGCCCAGCGAGGCGTTCGGGTCATCCAGGTTCAGCGCCTTGAGGCCGGTCGAGCGACCGCCGCCGAAGCGCTCGGCGCGGCGGTGCCAGGCCAGGTGCAGGGCACCGGCGAAGGCGTGCTTCATCGGGCCGCCCCAGGTCATGCCGAAGAACAGCTCGGATACACCCCAGGCCACGCCAACCGCGAGGATCAGGGCGAGGAACCAGCCGCCGAAATCGTGCGGCAGGATCCCGGCCACCGGCAGGGTGGCGATAAAGAAGCTCACCGAGAACATCAGCAGGCTCTTCGGCAGGCGATTCCACGGGCCTTTCGACAGCCGCGCCGGCGGGTTGCGGCGACGCTTGGCGACGAACAGCGCGCCGACGAACATCAGTACGGTGGCGCCCAGCAGGGCGAAGCCGAGGATGCGGTTGTGCAGGCCGAAACCATGCACGATGACCGCCAATACGGCGGCCAGGACGAAGCCGCCGGCAGTGGCTACGTGGGTCTTGGACATGTACTTGTCGCGCTCGACCACGTGGTGCAGGTCGACCAGGTAGCGGCGGGGCATGGCCAGCAGACCGCCGAGCCAGTCGACCTTGGCCGGCTTGCCGCGACGCCACATCAGGAAGCGCTTGCCGGCACCGAGCAGGGCCAAGGCCAGCGCGGCGAACAGCAGAATAGGGAGTAGGGTGTTCAACATTCTTTGGTCTCCTTGGAGGGACCGAATAACCACGTAGGGTGGGTTAGCCGAAGGCGTAACCCACCGTCGATGTCACGGGACGCCAATGTCCGTCAGGACGTCCGCTTGGTGGGTTACGCCGCTACGCAGCTAACCCACCCTACGGTCCAGCTGTTGCTTTAGAAGTCCTTGCACAGACGCAGGGCGTCGTAGATCGCCGCATGGGTGTTGCGCTGAGCCACGCAGTCGCCGATGCGGAACAGCAGGTAGCCGTCGCCAGTCTCGCTGAGGCAGGGCTGCGGCTTGATCGCGAACAGCGCTTCGACGTCGACCTGGCCCTTGTTGCGCGAGCCTTCCTTGAGTGCGTAGTACAGCGTTTCGTCCGGGCGTACGCCGTTCTCCACCACCACCTGATCGACCACGCGTTCTTCCTGGGCGCCGGTGTATTCGTTCTCCAGCAACGCCACCAGCTTGTCGCCCTCGCGGTAGACCTTTTCCAGCATCATATCGCTGGTCATGATCACGCCCTTCGGGTACATGCTGCGGTAGGCCGTGGGGAACGAGGTGCCACCCATGCCCACGCCCGGCTTGATGTCGTCGGTGACGATCTCGACCTCACTGCCCTTGTCGGCGATGAAGTCTGCAACCGACATGCCGGTGAACTCGCAGATGGTGTCGTACACCAGCACGTTCTTGCCCGGCGCGACCTTGCCGTCGAGGATGTCCCAGCTGCTCACCACCAGGCCTTCGGCCGCGCCCCAGTGCTCGTTCTGCTCGAGGAACGGATGGCCGCCGTTGGCCAGCACCACCACATCCGGGCGCAGGTCCATGATGCTCTCGGCGTCCGCACCGGTGCCCAGGCGCAGGTCGATGTTCAGGCGCGCCAGCTCCAGCTGATACCAGCGGGTGATACCGGCGATCTGGTCACGCTGCGGCGCCTTGGCGGCCGTGGTGATCTGCCCGCCGAGCTGGTCTTTCTTCTCGAACAGGGTGACGTCGTGGCCACGTTCGGCCGCAACGCGCGCCGCTTCCATGCCGGCTGGGCCACCGCCGACCACCACCACCTTGCGCTTGACCCCGGTGGTCTTCTCGATGATGTGCGGCAAGCCCATGTATTCACGGCTGGTCGCGGCGTTCTGGATGCACAGTACGTCCAGGCCCTGGTACTGGCGGTCGATGCAGTAGTTGGCGCCGACGCACTGCTTGATCTGGTCGACCTGGCCCATCTTGACCTTGGCGATCAGGTGCGGGTCGGCGATGAACGCGCGGGTCATGCCGACCATGTCGACGTAGCCGCCCTCGAGAATACGCGTGGCCTGGTTCGGGTCCTTGATGTTCTGCGCGTGCAGCACCGGCACCTTGACCACTTCCTTGATCCCGGCTGCCAGGTGCAGGAAGGGCTCGGGCGGGAAGCTCATGTTGGGGATGACGTTGGCCAGGGTGTTGTGGGTGTCGGCGCCAGAACCGACCACGCCGATGAAGTCGAGCAGGCCGGTGTCATCGTAATACTTGGCGATCTGTTTCATGTCTTCGTGGGACAGGCCGTCCGGGTGGAACTCGTCGCCGGAGATACGCAGGCCCACGCAGAAGTCGTCACCGACTTCCTTGCGCACGGCCTTGAGCACTTCCAGGCCGAACTTCAT
>JBFKAF010000011.1:0-20096 GCA_041621735.1 Pseudomonas sp. | reverse complement strand
TCTATTCCAGCCCAGCACTATTGATCGGGGTGATCAAGGCTCAGAAGCCTGGCGTTAGGCGGCTATGCCTGAACGCATAGCGTATGCCGGGGACATGCAGTGCCCCCGGCGATAGTGGCGGGGATCAACTCAAGGCTTTTTCGATGGCCTGAATCAGCGCCGGATCATCCGGCGTGGTGCGCGGCGAAAAGCGCGCCAGCACCCGACCGTCCTGGCCGACCAGAAACTTCTCGAAGTTCCAGGTGATGTCGCCGGGAAACTCCGCCCCCTCGCCGGCCAGCAGGCGGTAAAGCGGGTGGCGGCCAGTGCCGTTGACCTCCAGCTTGCTGCCCAGGGGAAAACTCACGCCGTAGTTCAGGCTGCAAAACTCGCGAATGGCCTCCTCGCTGTCCGGCTCTTGCCCGGCAAACTGGTTGCACGGCAAGCCGAGCACGCTGAAGCCTTGCGCGCGGTATTGCTGGTAGAGTTTTTCCAGCCCGGCATATTGCGGGGTCAAACCACACTGGGACGCGACGTTGACCACCAGCAGCACCTGCCCCTTGAAAGGCGCCAGCGGCAGCTCTTGGCCATCCAGCCCACGCAGATTCAGGTCGTGAAAGGCACTCATGACTAACTCCTTGAGAAGGCAGCAGATTTCACACAGTGGACAAAAAAGGCGCCTATCAAGGCGCCTTTCTTTTAACTCAGCTTAGCAGCCGACAGAACAGTTGAGACGACCATAAGTCGTTTTCAATGCCGAGCGACAGGCTGCTGATCAATGCTGATGGCCACCTTCGCCATGCACGTGACCATGGGCGACTTCTTCGTCGCTGGCATCGCGTACTTCGACGACCTTGACCTTGAAGTTCAGGCGCTGACCAGCCAGCGGGTGGTTGCCGTCGACGATCACATCGTCGCCTTCCAGCTCACGGATGGTGACGATCTGCATGCTGCCGTCCGGGCCGGAGGCGTGGAACTGCATGCCCACTTCCAGCTCGTCGACGCCTTCGAACATCGAACGATTGAGGGTCGCGACCAGCTCGGCGCTGTATTCGCCATAGGCATCGGCGGGCTCGACGGAAACGTCCAGCTCATCGCCAGCCTGCTTGCCGACCAGGGCACTTTCCAGGCCGCCGATGATGTTGCCGGCGCCGTGCAGGTAAACCAGCGGAGCGCCGCCAGCGGAACTGTCGATCACCTCACCGGCATCGTTGGTCAGGGTATAGTCGATGGAGACGGCCTTATTGGCGGCGATCAGCATGGGGCGAGACCTTTTGCAAAAGAAAGAAGAACGAGCAAGTCTAACTAAGCCAACGCTCGAAAGCGACCCGAGCGCAGACAGACGGCTGAATGACGCCTGCGTGCGCCTGCTTGATCTTCGTCAGGATGAAGACGGTCACTGGGTGGCAGTCTTGTCCTGCGGCCACACCCAACATCTGCGCCATCTGCCGCCGTGGCAGAATCGTGCCTGGGTGCTCGACCCACAGCAACGCAGTCAACAGCTGGGGCAACCCTTTAGCTGTGGCTGGTGCAATGCCGAGGCGGTGCTGCCCCCGAGCGAAACAGACAAGGAACGCTAGATGCCGTCACGCAATATCCTGGTAATCAACTGCGGCAGCTCGTCGATCAAGTTCGCCCTGGTCAACGAAGACCAGGCGCAATTCGCCCTCAGCGGGCTGGCCGAGCGCCTGGGCAGCCACGATGCGGTGCTGCATTGGCAGCGCGGCGACGAGCACAACAGCCTGACCATCCCCTATGGCCTTCACCGCACCGCGCTCGCCCAGTTGCTGCCGCTGGCGCAGGAAGCCGCGGGCGGCAAGCTGCACGGTATCGGCCATCGGGTGGTGCATGGCGGCGAGCGCTTCACCAGCGCCAGCCGCCTGGACGACGCGGCCCTACAGGCCATTCGCGCCACTGTGCCTTTGGCGCCGCTGCACAACCCGGCCAACCTGCTGGGCATCGAGGAGGCGCAGAACCTGTTCCCCAACGCGCCCCATGTTGCGGTGTTCGACACGGCCTTCCACCAGAGCCTGCCCGAGCATGCGTTCCGCTATGCGCTACCGGAGTCGCTGTATCAGGAGCATGGTGTGCGCCGTTATGGTTTCCACGGCACCAGCCATCGCTTCGTCAGCCAACGCGCCGCAGCAATGGCCGAGCTTCCGATAGACAACAGCAGCTGGCTGGTGGCCCACCTCGGCAACGGCTGCTCGACCTGCGCCATAGTCAACGGTCAGAGCCGCGACACCAGCATGGGTCTGACGCCGCTGGAAGGCCTGGTGATGGGCACCCGCAGTGGCGACGTCGATCCCAACCTGCACAGCCACCTGGCCCGCACCTTGGGCTGGAGCCTGGAACAGATCGATCGCCTGCTCAATCAGGACAGCGGCCTGCTCGGTTTATCCGGGCTGTCCAACGATATGCGCAGCCTGGAGCAGGCCCGCGACCAGGGCCATGCCGGCGCAGCCCTGGCCATCGAGGTGTTCTGCTACCGCCTGGCCAAATCGCTGGCAGCCATGAGCTGCGCACTGCCGCAGCTGGACGGGCTGATTTTCACCGGCGGTATCGGCGAGAATTCAGCGCTGATCCGCAGCAAGACCGTGGCCCACCTCAAGCTGCTCAACCTGGCGCTGGACAAACCGGCCAACGCGCGCACAATTCGCGGGGCCAGCGGACCGATACAGGCCCATGGCCACCCTCGCGTGCTGGTGGTGCCAACCAACGAAGAACGACAAATAGCCCTGGACACCCTGGCGCTGCTTAACTGACCCAACGCAAGAACCCAACCGAACCAGGCTGGCAGATCGGCTGTCCCCATACGCCCTACCGTCGCCCTCAGCTAGGAAGTCGCATGCATACGTTCTTTATCGCCCCCACCGGATTCGGCGTCGGCCTGACTTCTACCAGCCTGGGTTTGGTCGGGGCCTTGCAGCGGGCCGGGCTCAAGGTCGGTTTCTTCAAGCCCATCGCCCAACCGCATCCGGGCGACGAAGGCCCGGAGCGCTCCAGCGAGCTGATCGCCCGCACCCTTGGCCTGGAATCACCGAAACCACTGAGCCTGGCGCATGTCGAACAGATGCTCGGCGATGGCCAGCTGGATGACCTGCTGGAAGAAATCATCAGCCTGTATCAGCAGGCTGCCGTCAATAAGGATGTGATCATAGTCGAGGGCATGGTGCCGACCCGGCACAGCAGTTATGCGGCGCGGGTCAACCTGCACCTGGCCAAGAGCCTGGATGCCGAAGTGATTCTGGTCTCGGCCCCCGAGCAGGAGAGCCTCAACGAACTGTCCGACCGGGTGGAAATCCTCGCCCAACTGTTTGGCGGGCCGAAGGACCCGAAACTACTGGGAGTGATCCTCAACAAGGTGCGCAGCGAGGATGGCTTGGCCGCCTTCGCCAAGCGCCTGCATGAACTGTCACCGCTGCTCAAGAGCGACGACTTCCGCCTGCTCGGCTGTATCCCCTGGCAGGAGGAATTGAACGCCCCGCGCACCCGCGACATCGCCGATCTGCTCGATGCGCGGGTCCTCAACGCCGGCGACTATGAGCAGCGCCGGGTGCTGCAAATCGTGCTCTGCGCGCGCGCCGTGGCCAATACCGTGCAACTGCTCAAGCCCGGCACGCTGGTGGTGACACCGGGCGATCGCGACGACATCATCCTCGCCGCGAGCCTGGCCGCGATGAACGGCATGTCGCTGGCCGGCCTGCTGCTGTGCAGCGACTTCCCCCCCGACCCGCGGATCATGGAACTGTGCCGCGGCGCGCTGCACAGCGGCCTGCCGGTGCTGACCGTGAGCACCGGGTCCTACGACACCGCGACCAACCTCAACCAGCTGAACAAGGAGATTCCGCTGGATGACAAGGAGCGTGCGGAAAAGGTCGCCGATTTCGTCGCCAGCCATATCGACCACGACTGGTTGCGCGCGCGCTGCGGCACCCCGAACGAACCGCACCTATCCCCGGCAGCGTTTCGCTACCAACTGGTGCAGCGGGCCAAGGCCGCGAACAAGCGCATCGTCCTCCCGGAAGGCAGCGAACCACGCACCGTGCAGGCCGCCGCCATCTGCCAGACGCGCGGCATCGCGCGCTGCGTGCTGCTGGCCAAGCCGGAAGCAGTGCAGGCGGTGGCGCAAGCGCACGGCATCGATCTACCGCCGGGTCTGGAGATTCTCGACCCCGACCTGATCCGCGAGCGCTATGTCGAGCCGATGGTGCAACTGCGCAAAGGCAAGGGCCTGAATGCGCCGATGGCCGCCGCGCAATTGGACGATACCGTGGTTCTGGGCACCATGATGCTGGCTCTGGACGAGGTCGACGGCCTGGTTTCCGGCGCCATCCACACCACCGCCAATACGATTCGTCCGGCCCTGCAGCTGATCAAGACCGCGCCAGGCTACAAGCTGGTGTCATCGGTGTTTTTCATGCTGCTACCGGACCAGGTGGTGGTCTACGGCGACTGCGCGGTCAACCCGGACCCGAGCGCCGAGGAACTGGCGGAAATTGCCCTGCAAAGCGCCGCCACGGCCAGCGCCTTCGGCATTCCGCCGCGCGTGGCGATGCTCAGCTACGCCACCGGCGACTCGGGCAGCGGCGACGACGTGGACAAAGTCCGCGAGGCCACGCGCCTGGCCAAGCAAAGCAGCCCGGATCTTCTCCTCGACGGCCCGCTGCAATACGACGCGGCCGCAATCGCCAGCGTCGGCCGGCAAAAGGCCCCGAACAGCCCAGTGGCCGGCCAGGCCACGGTCTTCGTGTTTCCCGACCTGAATACCGGCAACACCACCTACAAAGCGGTGCAACGCAGTGCCGACTGCATCAGCGTCGGCCCTATGCTGCAGGGGCTGCGCAAGCCGGTGAACGACCTGTCGCGCGGCGCCTTGGTCGATGACATCGTCTACACCATCGCCCTGACCGCGATTCAGGCGGCGAATTTGGCCAACTAACACGCCGATTAGTCGTCGGAGCAGGCGAGACCGGCATAGCCACAAACACCAGACCCGGCATGTTCTCTGGCGTTGCGCCGAAGATCCAGGCGCTGCAGCGCTGCGTTCGGCAAGGCTGTAACGGACTTTGCAGTTCAGCTGGCAATCGTTAACATCGGCCTCCAAGCAAGCCCGCCAACGATCTAAAAAGCGGGCATTTCCCCGATTCGAGGCGATCCAGTCGCCTCCTTGCCGAAGGCGCCCGCCTCCATGCTGTCCTTTCTGCCTAGCCCCGTACGCGGCACCCTTGCGGCCCTGCTGCTCTTCGCAAATACCCTGATCTGGTGCTGGTTTCTGTTTATCGCCGCCCTGGTCAAGCTGTGCTTACCGTTCCAGCCGGTGCGCAAAGTCTGTAATCAGGCGCTCAATTGGGTGGCGGAAGCCTGGATTACCTGCAACAGCGGCTGGATGTGGCTGACGCAAAAAACCCAGTGGGACCTGCAAGGCCGCGAGCAACTGAAGTATGACGGCTGGTACCTGGTCACCAGCAATCACCAGAGCTGGGTCGACATCCTCGCGCTGCAGCACACGCTGAACCGGCGCATGCCGTTCTTCAAATTCTTCCTCAAACAGGAGTTGATCTGGGTACCGGTGATTGGCCTGTGCTGGTGGGCGCTGGATTTTCCTTTCATGAAGCGCTATTCAAAAGCCTACCTGGCCAAACACCCGGAGAAGAAAGGCCAGGACACCCTGACCACGCGCAAGGCCTGCGAAAAATTCCGTGACGTACCGGTAGCCGTGTTCAACTTCCTCGAAGGCACCCGCTTCACCCAGGCCAAGCATGAGCAGCAAAACTCGCCGTTCCGCTACCTGCTCAAGCCTAAAGCCGGCGGCATCGCCTTCGTCCTGGACGCCATGGGCAGCCAGCTCAAGTCCATGGTGAACATCACCATCCACTACCCTGCCGGCAACCCGAGTTTCTGGGCCTTTCTCTGCGGTGAAGTGCCCAAGGTGGTGATTCGTTATCAGCGCCAGGACATCCCCAAGGAATTCCTCGGCAAGGATTACCACAGCGATGAAGCGTACCGCCTGGCCTTCCAGCAATGGATCAATCAGCTGTGGCAGGAGAAGGACGCCACGCTGGCAGACCTGCATCGGCAGTACGCCACGCCGCAATAGTTCGACTCTACGAGCGTGCGCTCAGGTAACCGGCAATTGATCGCAGGGCAACGGCAGCGCGGACCAATCCAGTTGCGCAGGGAACTGTTGTACTTGTGGGGCCGCCAAGCCGGGCGCAACCAGGAAACCCTGCATGATGGCGCACTGGTGGGCCACCAGCCAATCGCGCTGGGCCATGGTTTCCACCCCCTCGGCGACCACCTCCAGGCCCAAATGCCGGCCCAGATCGATGATAGTGCTGACCACGGCCGCATCGCGCGGTGAGTCGAGCATATTGGCGATGAACAGCTGATCGATCTTCAGCGTGTCCAGCTCGAAATTACGCAGGTAGGCCAGGGATGAATAGCCGGTACCGAAGTCGTCGATGGCGACCTTCACGCCCAGCGTGCGTAACTGCCGCAGCTGCTTCTGGGTCGCCTGCACATCCTGCATCAGCGCGCTCTCGGTGACCTCGACTTCCAGCTGCGCCGGCTCCAGGTGATGCTCTTGCAACACCCGACGCAAATCATCGACCAACTGCGGCATGCCGAACTGCACGGGGCTGACATTCAGGCTGAGCACCAAATCATTGGCAAAGCACTGGCTCATGCTGCTGCGCTGCAGGGCCCCCTGGCGAAAGATCCAGCCGCCCAGACGGTTGATCAGGCGGGTTTCCTCCAGCAACGGTATAAACACACCAGGGCCTACGGTGCCGGCGACCGGATGCTCCCAGCGCAGCAATCCCTCGAAGCCACGCAGCCGTCCGCTGTCGAGATACACCTGGGGTTGATAGACCAAACGGAAATCATCGTTCTCGATCGCCGTGCGCAAACCCTCCTCGAGCATCAACCGGGAACGCGCCCGCCCATTCATTTCCGGCAGGAAAAACCGGTACTGCTGGCGCCCAGCGCGCTTGGCCTCGTACATGGCCATGTCCGCAGCCCGCAATAATCCATCGACGGTCTGCCCGCACTCGGGGAAGCAGGCAACACCCACGCTGGCACCGAGGGTGAACTCAACCCCATCCAGGCTATGCCGCACCGAAACCTGCTCGATCAGCTTCTCGGCTATCCGTGCCGCATCTTCGGGGTGCCCCAGGCCGTCGATTAGAACGGTAAATTCATCACCGCCCATGCGCGCCAGCGTGTCGTAGGGCCGCAGGCTGACTTTCAATTGCTCGCTGACCCGACGCAGCACCTGGTCGCCCGCGTCATGACCGAGCGAGTCGTTGATGCGTTTGAAACCATCCAGATCGAGATACAGCACCGCCATACAGCGGCCACTGCGTTTGCTGCGTGAGAGTGCAGCCTCCATGGCCAGGTAAAAGCCGCGCCGGTTGATCAACCCGGTCAAGGCATCGGTGACCGCCAATGACTCCAGCTGGTTATGCAGGCTGCGCACGACCGACATGTCCAGGGCAATGATCACCATGGCCTTCTGCAGCCGGGGTAAGGGTGAACAAGACAAGGCCACCGGCACGCCGTCCCCGGTACGCGGGCGGAGGCTGGCATCGTGCAGGCGATAGGTTTCCTGGCGTCGCCAGGCCTGGTAGAACTCCGACTCGCCCCAGGCACACTCGATCTCCGGGATCAGCAACCAGGACAGCATCGCGGTGCCTTCCAGATCATTCACGGAGCAGCGCAGCATCTGCGCCATTGCAGGGTTGGCAAAACTGATCAGACCCGTTTCGCCGACCACCACGATGCCTTCTGCGGCATTATCCAGCACCGAGGCGTTGAAGGCCCGGGCACTATCCAATTGTTGGGTCAGCTGCAAAAGATCGCTGCGATTGCGCTCGTGATCGAGCAGGGAATGAATCTTCTGGCGCAGAACCTGCGGCTCGAAGGGCTTCAGCATGAAGTCCACTGCGCCGGTGGCGTAACCCTTGAGCACGGCATCCTGGGTTTGCGAGATGGCCGAGACGAAGATAATCGGAGTGAAGCGTGTGCGCGGGTTGCCGCGCATCAACCGCGCCACTTCGAAGCCATCCATATGCGGCATCTGTACATCCAGGAGCACCAAGCCGACATGCTCCTCCAGCAGACATTGCAAGGCAGCCTCACCGGAGCTGACACACCGTAACTGCCAATCCCCCTCGTCCAGCAGCGCCTCCATCGCCACGAGGTTTTCTGGACGATCATCCACTACCAGAAGAACCTGAGAACTTCGTGCAATTTTCATCTGCGCCTGAGCCATGTACCACTCCTTTACGGGTGAACAACCTGTGCCTGCATCAACCCAGCCGGTCAGGGCCGATCTTCAAGCACTGCAACAGCGTCGCTCGCTCTAAACGGCACCTCGCTGCTACTCAGCCAGCGCAGCAGCGTGCCGAGCAACTCATCGCGGCTGACCGGTTTGGCCAGATAATCATCGGCGCCGGCGGCGATACATTTGTCCCGATCGCCCTTCATCGCATGGGCGGTCAGGGCGATGATCGGGATGCTGCAGTGATGCTCCTGCTTGAGCAGGCGAGTCGCGGTGTAACCGTCCATATTAGGCATGGCCATATCCATCAGGATCAGGTCGAAAGGCTCTTGCGGGTAACGCTCGATGGCCTCCAGCCCATCCTTGGCCGCACTGCTCTTGATCCCCATCTCATCGAGCATTGCGCTCATGGCGTAGACATTGCGCACATCGTCATCCACCAGCAACACTCGCCGCCCCGCCAGCGACTGACTGAGCGGCTGCGCGAGCAGGTTCTGCACGGGATCGCGCACACTGTCAAGAAAGCCCTGCACGGCCTGGTCCAGCTCCTGCGTGTCCTCACCGCGCTTGCGCACCACCATCGCGGAGTAACGTCTGAGCCACTGCAATGCCTGTTGCGCCACGTCCACACCGGTATTGATCACCACCCGAGTGCCATTCAGCGGGCGCTGACGGTCCAGGCTCTCGAGCAGCTCGAAACCATCCTGATCGGGCAGGTCGAGATCGATCACCAAGGCCGCGAAATGTCCTGCTGCATAGGCCTCGCAGGCTTCCTCGCCGGTGCAGCAGGTGGTCACGGCAAACCCCAGCTGTTGCAGGTGTTCACGGTAATGCTCGCGCTCGATCTCGACGTCCTCCACCAGCAGCAGCGTCTGAGCCAAGGGCTGGTCGCTGCCCTGCAGTCCGATGAAGACCTGCTCGAGATCCTCGCGATCGATGGGTTTAACCAGGTAGTGGGTACCGTCATCATTCCAGCCGACCGGTTGCGGCACGCAGGAAATGATGTGCACCGGCGTGCTGCGGTTGCTGGCCTGGCTGCGCAAACGGCGAAACAGCTGCCAGCCACTGATATCCGGGAGCAGGATATCCAGGATTACCGCGCTGAAAGACTCCTCCTCCAGCAACTTGAGCGCTTGCAAACCAGTACGGCAATGCACGCTGGTGAAACCATGGGCATGCGCCGCCTCGATGATCACCGTAGCGAAGTTGGGATCATCTTCGATGATTAGAACCGCCGGCCCCACGCCGCTTCGCTGCGCGGGTTCAGCAGCGCTCTCGAGCGGCGCCTCCACGCGCACCGGCAAACGCAGGGTGAAGCAGGAGCCTTGCGCGGGCGCACTTTGCAGGCTGATCTCGCCGCCCATGGCCTGCACCAACTGCCGCGTGATCGCCAACCCCAGTCCGGTACCGCCAAAGCGGCGGCTGGTGGAGCCGTCGATTTGCTGAAACGCCTGAAAAATCTGCTCATGCTGGTCGGCTGCAATGCCGATACCGGTATCGCGCACGCTGAAAAGCAACTGCATGCACGGCTCATCGTCGCCACTTGGCTCGCACTCGACCGTCAGGTTCACCTCGCCCTGCTCGGTGAACTTGCATGCGTTGGACAGCAGATTACGCAGGATCTGCTGCAGTCGCGCACGATCTGCAAGCACCACTCGTGGCACCTCGGCCTGCAACTCGGTATGCAGGCGTAACTCCTTGAGCTCGGCCATAGGCCGCATACTGGCATCCAGTTCGACCAACAGCTCCTGCAGATTCAGCGGCTCCAGCTTGAGCTCAATGCGCCCAGACTCGACTTTGGCCAAATCGAGGATGCTGTTGATCAACTGCAGCAGATCACTGCCGGCGCGGTGGACAATGTCGGCGTGCTTGACCTGCTTCTCCGTAAGAGTGGCGCCGCTGTTACGGCGCAGCTGATCGCTGAGGATCAGAATGCTGTTGAGCGGGGTACGTAGCTCGTGGGACATGTTGGCCAAAAATTCGGACTTGTAGCGGTTAGCCAGGGTCAATTGCTCAGCCTGATCGCGCAAGCGCTGCTCCGCGGCCTTGCGCTCACTGATGTCGATAATGACTGCCTGCACCAGCGCCTCGTCGCCACTACGGATTGGCGAAAGCCCTACTTCCAGAGGAATCAGGCGACCATCGCGGTGCTGGCCGAACAGATCGCGGTTGCTGCCCATGCGCCGCGGCTCGGGGTTGTCCTGGTAGCCGCGACGAAAGCCCATATGCGTCTCGCGCAATTTCTGAGGTAACAGTTTTTCCACCGGCTGACCCAACAGTTCCTGACGCGTGTAGCCGAACATCTGCTCGGTCTGCTGGTTGACCATGGCAATCTGCCCGGCACTGTCAACCAGAACAATCGAGTTGGGCGATGCCTCAACCACCAGACGAAAGCGTTCTTCGGCACTTTTACGCGCCCGCAAATCGATCAAGTTGAGTACGTAATTGGCGCCCTTCGACTCGGCCAATACGCTCAGGCTCAGGCTCACGGGCACACTGACGCCACTGTCGCAACGCGCCTCGTAATCATTCTCCAACAGCGGCGCATTGCCCTCCCTGGTCAGTTCGCCGAAGTTATCCAGCTCTGGCAGGAAGCGCCGTACGCGCTCACCGACCAGGGCTTCGGCTGGACACTCAAGCAGCTCGGCGGCGCTGCGGTTGGCCATCTCGATGCGCCCTTCGGCATTGCATAGCAGGGTCGCGACCGGCAGTTGCTCGATCAGCAGGCGGAAACGCTCTTCGCGCTCACCTAACTGTCGAGTCGCCAACCGGTTGGCATTCAACTCGCGCTCGCGCAGGTACAGGTAACCGCCGATCAATAACGCCAGCAAGCCGCTGGCAATCAGCCCCATCCACAAACTGAAGGTCCGGCTTTGGCTACCCAGGGCCGCTTCGTATTCGGCGGTGCTGCCTACTTCAAGTACCCAGGTTCGCCCGAACAGTGGCAACTCAACCGTCTGCCGCAGACGCGGCGGCAGCGCGGCAACCGGTTGATTGGCACTCAACAGAACAGTGTCCGGGGCAGACAAGTCCTTGATCGCGATATCGAAAAGGCGACTCTGCGGCCCGAGAATCCCCGCCATCAGGTCATGGCTACGAAACGCCCCATAGACGAAGCCAAGTAATGCTGCGTGGCGCTCCTCCACGCTGCTCAACGGCATGCCCGCCTGGAACACCGGCAGGTACAGCATCACCCCGCCCTGCACATCCGCCTCGGTTTCCTGCTTGAGCGTGAGCGGCGCAGTCAGGGCTGCGGCACCACTACTCAAGGCTTGCTCAATCGCGGCCCGGCGCACGGACTCGCTGAGCATGTCATAGCCCAGAGCGCGACGATTGCGCCAGTCGAGCGGGCTGATGTAATCGATCAGCATGTACTCATCACGCGGACCTGGAGGAAACACACGGTAGTCGCTACGCCCGGCCGACTGGACGTCAACCAGGAAGTCGTCGAGCTGCTCCTGTTTCAGGTAGCGCGCCCACCCCAGCGCCTGCATGCCGGGATAGCGATCCTGCAACTGCAATTGATCGACTGCCCGCTCCCACTCCTGATACGAGACACTCTCGCTGCCGAGCAGTAGACCGGACATGCCACGCAACACCATTTCATAGGCACGCATGCGGGTAACCACCCGCTGCCCGACATCTTGCGCCTCGAGCTGAAATCGTTGCTGAGCACCCTCACGGTTGTGGGCCTCGAAACTCTGCCACAACCAGACGCTCAGTGCACCGAACCCCAACAATAGCGCCAGGGTGACCCCAAGCGGCAGTCCGTATTTGTGGGAAATAGCACTAGATCTGTCGTCCATGAGCGTTCCACGTTATATCCATAACGGGCAGCCACACAGCTGCTCCTCTCGGAGGCATTCATAGCCCTCGAGAGCATAATAGTCAGGAATTGCAGAGCCGGCCTTGTGCCAGCAGAGATTTACTAGCTAGCGCCTCCCAACAAGCCACCGGAACAACAGGCTTGTTGGGGGCGAGAGTGGCTTACAGTGGACGCAAATTGATCTCGACGCGGCGATTTTGCGCGCGGCCGGCCTCGCTGGCATTGCTGGCGATCGGCTGGTTCGGGCCGGCACCGTAGGACGAAATGCGCTGTGCCGGCACACCGTTACTGGTCAGGTACGACGCGACGCTCTGCGCACGACGGTTCGACAGATTCTGGTTGAGCTCCAGTGAACCAGTGCTGTCGGTGTGGCCAACGATGTCGACGCCGTTCTTGTCGAACTCCTTGAATACTGTGACCAGCGAATTCAGCGTCGGATAGAAAGCACTGGAAATGTCGGACGAGTTGCTGGCGAAGGTGATGTTGCCCGGCATGATCAGCTTCAGATCATCGCCATTGCGTTGCACCTGCACGCCAGTGCCTTGCAAGGTCTGGCGCAGCTTGGCTTCCTGGGTATCGACGTAGTAGCCATAGCCGCCGCCTGCCGCGCCGCCCACAGCGGCACCAATCAGCGCACCTTTGGCGCGGTCTTTCTTGCTCGAGGTGGCCGCGCCGATAACGGCGCCAGTCACCGCACCGACTCCGCCGTAAATCCCCGCCTTACCAGCTTCACGCTCACCGGTATAAGGGTTGGTGGTGCAACCCGCGAGAAGAGTGAGGCCGGCCGCCGCTAATGCAAAATTACGCAATTTATTCATGAATAGTTCCTTTGCTTTTTTTCGTATTGGGACAGATTTTCGCCAGGGCTTTCGAGCGCTCGGTCAGCGCTTAAGTTCCCTGCAGCCTGCTGTGAGCACCGTGAAATAGAGCTATTCAGGCTCGCACGAAGGGGTTTTCGCGCATTTCTTCACCCAGATTGGTATCTACCCCATGCCCCGTGACCACCGTGGCATCCTCATCCAGACTGTACAAGCGTTGCTTGATCGAGCGCTCGATAGTGGCGTGATCCCCGCCCCACAAATCGGTCCGTCCGATGCCGCGGCGAAACAAGGTGTCACCGGCGATCAGCAGCTTAGCCTGGGGAAACCAGAAGCTCATCGAGCCCGGCGTGTGCCCTGGCGTATGCAGCGCCACACCGCAGCCGCAGTCCAACGCCTGATCGTCGGCCAGCCACTGGTCGGGAGCCGGGACCGGAGTATAGGGCACGCCAAACATGCGGCACTGCATCTCCAGGTTGTCCCAGAGAAATTGATCCTCCTTGTGCAGATGCAGTGTCGCGCCGGTCAGCTCCTTCAATTGCCCGGAAGCGAGAAAGTGGTCGAGATGAGCATGCGTATGAATGATGCTGACGACGCGCAAGCCATGGGCTTCGAGGCGCGCCATGATCAGCTCGGGATTGCCACCCGGGTCGACCACTATGGCCTTCTTGGTAAGCGGATCGCCGATTATCGTGCAGTTGCACTGCAACGGCCCGACGGGGAAGGTTTCGCGAATCAGCGCAGGTGATGCGGCGGTGCTCATCGGTTACTCCTCGATGCAGTAGTCGCCGGGTAGCTTACCCGCCCAGTTGCTGAATGCGCGATTTCATTCAAGGAGAGCTGCATCAACATGGGCTAATGCGATACCACGCTATGCCAGCAACAGCCGGAGTGGTTCGGGCCTTGATGTGCTGAGCTGCCGCAGCAAGTGGTCGTACCCATCGCATAGATCAACAGACCTAAGCTGCATAGCCGATTAAACAAGCCTCAACTCGATGTGCAAGCCTCACGGGGGCGGGTTCAAATAGCCGAGGGCAACCGCGAACTACCCTGCCAACAGCAGCCGACTCAACTCAACAAACCCAGGTCCTGAGCCCGTGCAACCGCCTGGGTGCGGCGCTCGACACCCAATTTACTGTTGATATGCCGGGCATGGGTTTTCACCGTATGCAGCGAGATAAACAAGCGCTCACTGATTTCCTGATTCGAGAGGCCTTGCGCAATCAACTGCAATACCGCCACCTCCCGCGAACTCAACGCTTCGACCGGGGCTCCATCGCCCATGCTCGGCAATGCGTTCACAGGCTTAGGCAGCACTGCCAGCAAAGCCTCGCGCAATGGACACTCGGCACGCACCAATAATTGCTCGCGGAGCCAGTCTGGCTGATGCTCGAGCAACTCCTCGAATGGCAACAAACCGCCGCCTGAGGCAGCTTGCAGGCTGCTGCTCAGCAGCTGCTGCGCCTCACGTTCACGTCCATTGACCCGGAGCAATAAGCTCAATTGCACCTGAGCGACCACCCCCAGCAACTGCCCGCCACTAGCTTGCGCACGCAGACTGAGCGCACGCAAACGTCGCTCGGCTTCCGGTAATAGCCCCTGGATACGCTCCAGAGCCGCACGTTGCAGCTCGATATGCAGCGGCAACTGCGGATGAAACTCCGGCGCCGCAGCCGCCTGCTCACCGCTGTAGGTCTCGGCCAGGCGTGTCAGCCAGGCATCTGCCAGTTCGATTTGCCCCTGCATCAGCCACAGGTCGCATTTGACCAGGGTGATAATCGCCAAATAGTAGACCGGCGGCACATCCCAGATATGCATCAGCCGCTCGGCCTCGGCAAGTTGCGCAAAAGCCTCGGCGACGTGCCCACAGCGCCCTTCCAGACTGGCCAAGACCCCATAGCCGATCAGCAGACTGATATCGCGACAGGCGCGTGCCTCGGCGATCCCCGCACTCAAACAAACGCGGGCCTTCTCCGGCTGCAGGCGCAGCGTCAGCAACACCCCCTCATACAAGGTCAAGCGCGCACGCATCGCGTAGTGCCGTTGCGGCGGCAATCCGCGCAATCGCTCCAAACCCTGACGAACCTCTTCGAGGGCACGCAAAACTTCACCTCGCGCTTGCAGCACGCGGGCGCGGTCGTAATGCGCCAAGGCCTCGAACAACGGATTACCCATCCGTTGCGCCAACTCCAATGCCTCACGATTGAGGCCACGGGCGCGCCATAGGTCACCGTGCACGATTGCCAGGTTCGCCAGCGTCGACAAGCACATCAAGCGCTGGCCATAGCGTTCCTGCGGCAGGCCGGCCAAAGCTTCAGCACAGTATTGCTGTGCACGCTGACTATCCCCTCGGCCACGGGCAATCACCCCGCTCACCGCCAACCACTGCGCCAACAAGGATTGCTGCTGGCTCGCCGAGGGTGCGGGCAGGAAGCGGCTCAGCTGAGCGGCCAATTCCTGCGCCGCATCCAGCTGGCAAGCCAACGCCAGCGCCCAGCTATACAACACCACCAGCCGCGGCGTGCTGGCCAGCAGGCTGTCCGGCAAGTCCATCTTCCAGCGCAGCAGCATGGCGATATTCTGCTCGGCCAACAGCTGCTCCTCGGACAAGCTTTGCACCAGGTTGGCAGCCACATCCGGCTGGCCGGCCAGCAGCGCTTGCTCAATGGCCTCGTCCAGCAGGCCATGGGTGCTGAACCAACGGCACGCCCTGAGATGCGAACTGGCGGACGGCAACGTCTGGCCCGTCACAGGTCGGGCGCGTAGCAGATCGGAAAACAAATGATGGTAGCGGAACCATTGCCCCTGCTCATCGAGCGGAACCAAAAACACCTGATGCGCCTGCAGGTGAGCGAGAATCGCCGCACTATCATGAGCCTCACGCAGCGCATCGCACAGTTCAGCACAGAAGCGCTCCTGGCAGGCAGTCTCGTAGAGGAACGCCTGCACCTCTGCCGGCTGACACTCGATCACTTCCTCCAGCAGGTAGTCGCGAATCAGACCTTCGGCACCATGCGGTGCATGGGCAAAGCCTTCGGCCCCGCCCGTCTCGGCGGCCGTCAGCAACCATAAACGCAACCCGGCCACCCAGCCCTCGCTACGCTGCAGCAGACTGCTCAGTATGTCCGGGGGTAACTGCGTGCCCTGGCTCAGCAATAGCTCGCTGGTTTCCTCTGTGGTCAGCCGCAGGTCTTGTTCATGCAGTTCCAAGAGCTGGCGCGACAGTCGCAGGCGTGCCAAGTGCCAGTCCGGGCGCAGGCGGCTGGTCACCAGCAACAGCAATCCGTCTGGCACATGATTGAGAAAAAACTGCAAGCAGCGATCCAGTACCGCGCCCTGAGCCAGGTGATAATCGTCGAGTACCAGCAACACGGGTCTAGCAGGATCGAGTCGCAGCGCCAGCTCATCGAGCAGGCTATCCAGCCACTCTTCGAACGCAAAAGGCTGGTGTCGCTGACGCAATTTCAGCAGGCCCAAGGCTTCCGCACCCAGATCCGGAAAACATCGCCGCAGGCCATTCAACAAGCGCTCCAGAAAACGCCCTGGATCATTGTCGCGGCCGCTCAACCCTAGCCACAGGCTTTGCCATTCTTCAGGCAAGCTCTCGCAGAACTCGATCGCCAAGGAGCTCTTGCCAAAACCCGCGGGGGCACTCAGCAGCAGCAATCGCCCAGACAAGCCGGTCGCCAATTGCTCGCATAAACGCGGCCGCCGTACATAACCGGTCGGCAATGGCGGACGAAAAAAGCGCGCATCGGTCAGCGGCGCGGCAGGAGCAGAAAAACCATGTAGAAGGGACAGTTCAGTCATCACCCGGTTTCTTGGAAAAGTTAGCCAGCAGGGTGTACGAATGAACCGCAGCCTAGCCCCTTAGGCTCGGCATTTGAAGCCCCGAGGCAGCGTCTTAACAATTCGTTGCACTCTCTAAGGGGCAACTCACTCCCCTGCGACGACTACTGCCGGCTTGCACTGAGCACGCACGCGACTTGAATCCAGAATAAAAAGTCTATGTCTCAGTGCTGGCCGCAGCTTTGGGGTGGGTCAGCGGCGCAGGTAATAGCGCTGAAAATCAACTGCATCATTGGCGCGCCGCATAACCCAGCGAGTGGCGGTCGGCGTGCTGAGCATGGTGGGTTACAGCGCAACTGACCGGATAACAGCCAATAGCCTTGTGCCAGGCGCCTAGATCTACTTAAAGCAGGAGGAGGTGGTGGGTCGTGCCATGCAACAGACTATTGGGGCATAGCCATAAAAAAGCCGGCCCTAAGGCCGGCTTGTATGCCACTGGATGCAGGGTTAGCGCACGCCAGCTTGACGCAGAGCCGCCGGGGTGTAGTCCGAGGCAGAAGCCTTGTAGGTGAAGTCGTAGGCCTGTTTCTCTTCGTTCTTCATGCCCAGTGCCAAATAACGACCGGACAACAGGTCATACAGCGTTTCCACGGTGTACCAAGGCACTTTCTTGTCGTAGTAGTACTGAGCGTGTGCTTCGGCCACACGCCACAACGTACCGCGACCATCGTAGTGATCGACCTCGGCAGCCTGCCAAGTATCTTCATCGAGGTAGAAGTCACGCTTGGCATAGATGTGGCGCTCGCCGGACTTCAGGGTCCCGGTCACGTGCCATACCCGATGCAATTCGTAGCGGGTCAGGTCCTGGTTGATATGGCCAGCCTTGATCACCTCGTCGTACTTCAGCTTCGGCGAGTCCAGCTTGTAGGCGTTGTAGGGGATGTAGATCTCCTTCTTGCCATTGAGCTTCCACTCGTAGCGGTCCGGCGAGCCGTTGTACAGGTCGAAGTTGTCCGAGGTACGCAGACCATCGGCTGCAGTGCCCGGACCGTCATAGGACACCTGCGGTGCACGGCGCACACGGCGTTGACCGGCGTTGTACAGCCAGGCCAGGCGCGGCTCCTTCACCTGGTTCAAGGTTTCATGCACCAGCAGTACGTTACCGGCCAGACGCGACGGCGCGGTGACGCGTTGCTTGAAGTAGAACAGCACGTTGCTTTCCTTGCCCGGCTCGAAATCGGTCAGGTTGGCACGGAAGGTGAACTCGTCCTGGAAGTACACCATGCTGTAGGAACCGTTAGCCTGCGGAGTGGCCTGGGTCACCAGACGCCGCACGCTGCCGCCACGATAACGGGTGATATGGTTCCAGATCGCTTCCAGACCATCCTTCGGAATCGGGAACGGGTTGGCCTGGTCGAAGTTCTCCAGCCCGTTGCCACCCTCTACCAGCTTGGTGTTGACCGCGTTGCTCTTGGTCGCCGCCAGGACATTATCCGGCAGTGTGGCCGAACGATGGGTCGGGTACACCGGGATTTTATAGCTGTCCGGATAGCGCTTGAACATCGCCTGCTGGCCAGGGGTCAGCTTGTCCTTGTACTGATCCATGTTCTGCGCGGTGATGGTGAACAGTGGCTGTTCATTGGCGAACGGGTCCGCCAGGAACCCTGCGCCATCGACGGCGCCTGCATTGGTCGGCAGGCCGCCGGTCCAGGCCGGGATCGAGCCATCGGCATTACCCGCCATCTCGGCGCCGACTGGCGTCAAGGTGGTGCCCAGCTTGGCAGCTTCATCTGGCGATACTGCCGCCATCACGCTGCAAGCCAGCAGCGACAGGGTCAGGGCGCCGGTTTGCAACAGACCTTTTGTTGTTTTCATGTGCATAGTCTTCCTCAAAATTCCTGGCCGCTTAGAAGTTCATACCGAAGCTGAGCGCAACGAAGTCACGGTCGATCGACGTGTTGTAGTCGCCACCGAAGAAATCGGTGTACGACAGGCCGGCGGTGTAGGTGTTCTGATATTCGGCATCGAGGCCGAGACTGACGGCCTTGGCGCCTTCGTTGAACAAGCCATTCGGGCCGTAACCGTCGACGTCATGCGACCAGGACACGCTAGGGCGCAGGTTCACGCCGGCGATAGCGCTGTTGTAGTCCCATATGGCGCGAGCGCGGTAGCCCCAGGCGGTGCTGGTGACGAAACCGTCATCCTCGCAGTACTTCGACTGGTTCTCTCTGCTGGCAGCCCCTAGAGTGCTGCCATTAAGCGTACTGCAAGTATTGATAAAGGCGCTTGGGCCAACTTGGGTAGCAGGCAACGGGCCAGGACCATAGACCGGATCACGGCCGTAGCGCAGATCGCTAGAGCTTTCCAGACCACCGACATGCACAACACCGACTTCGCCCACCAGAGTCAGACGATCCGCCCCCATCACCCGATCGAAGAAATGAGTGAAGGTGGTTTGGAACTGGGTGATTTCTTTGCGGCGATAACCGTTAACTTCGTCACCGGGCTGAGCATCAATCAGAGAAGCATTGCCAAACAAACCACCCAGCGGCCCCACGCCGGCGAATAGGATATCGGTGGTATTCAACAACACTGGCGCATTCGGCCGGTAGCTGACCTCACCACTCCAGGCGGTGCCGGTAGGCAGCGTGGTGGAGAAACTCAACCCGTACAGGCGGATGTCCTCAGGGTATTCGAGGAAGTAACTCGAGTTGCCGGCAACAACCAGCGGCGCGGCGGGCCCCAACATCCCGGCAACGCCGTAAACATCAGCGGCTGGCCCAGCAGCGCTGAACGCCGGAGTACGGCTGTGGTAATTCATGAAATAGGCACCAAACTCGGTGTCCAGTACGTCGGAGAAATAACGGAACGCCGTGCCCCATTGGCCGCTATCACGTGCATCTCGATCGCCCGAACGACGAACCAAGACACCTTCACTGTTCTGATCAATCACTAAGTCTGGACGACCAAACAAGCCGACAAGAGCAGCATTAGTACCTGCCCCTGCTGCCGGGTTGTTGCTCAACACGCGCAGATTATCGGTGCAACCGTCGGCGATAATGTCCGGCTGAGCAAAGAAGGTGCCGCAGTTGTCGACTACCGTCTGGTCCCATTCCAACTGATAGAAGAACTCGGCCGATAGGTTATCGGTCAGGCTCTGCGACACATAGAACATATTGACCGGGATCAAGCCTTCCTTGATCTCCGCGCCAGGACGACGGAATGCCGAAACATCGACCGGGTTGATCGAGTTGATGCTGTTCAGGATGAAGGTACTTTCACCCCAGCTCACTACTTGCTTGCCCAGACGCACGGAACCTGGCTGACCGGCGAGGTCATAGTTGTGATAGACGAAGGCATCGAGGAGCTGCGCACCGGAGGCTTGCGCACCTTCCTTGCG
>JBFKAF010000010.1:0-20097 GCA_041621735.1 Pseudomonas sp. | reverse complement strand
CGTTGCGTACCGAGGTCAGCGAGATGCGCGCGAAGATGCGCGACAACCTCGGCAGCAAGGCCACCGCGGCCGGTACCGCAGCCAATGCCTTCGAGGCCGCGTCCCCCTTCGATCTGAAGCAGGATGCCGGTGGTATCGTCGCTATTGAATTTATGGTGCAATACGCGGCCCTGGCCTGGTCGCGAAAGTACCCGGAGCTGTTGGAGTTCACCGACAATATTCGCATTCTGGAAGGTCTGGAGCGGCTCGGCTTGGTGCCCGGCGAAGATGCGCGTTTATTGCAAGAGGTCTATAAGGCCTACCGCATGGCCGCTCATCGCCAGGCGCTGCAAAAGCAGCCCGGCGTGGTGAGCGGCGATCAATTCCACGCCGAGCGGCGCAGCGTGCTGCGGATCTGGCGGGAACTGGGGCTGAACTGAATTTTTCGTAGGTCGGCAGGCGCATGGCGCACCGACCTCTGTGCACGAATCGAATTT
Organism: Pseudomonas sp.; assembly: GCA_041621735.1. Taxonomy (GTDB): domain Bacteria; phylum Pseudomonadota; class Gammaproteobacteria; order Pseudomonadales; family Pseudomonadaceae; genus Aquipseudomonas. The sequence goes on along the minus strand of JBFKAF010000010.1, from coordinate 19,621 downwards.
GAGGAGCAGGCAACTATGTCGATGGCCGATCGTGATGGCGTGATTTGGTATGACGGTGAACTGGTGCAGTGGCGCGATGCGACCACCCATGTGCTGACCCATACCCTGCACTACGGCATGGGCGTATTCGAGGGCGTGCGGGCCTACAACACCCCGCAGGGCACCGCGATCTTCCGCCTCGAGGCGCACACCGATCGTCTGTTCGATTCGGCCCACATCATGAATATGCAGATCCCGTTCAGCAAGGACGAGATCAACGAGGCGACCCGCGCCGCGGTGCGTGAGAACAGCCTGGAAAGCGCCTACATCCGCCCGATGGTGTTCTACGGATCGGAAGGCATGGGGTTGCGCGCCAGTGGTCTGAAGGTCCATGTGATAGTCGCCGCCTGGAACTGGGGCGCCTACATGGGCGACGAAGCCCTGCAGGTCGGCATCAAGGTGCGCACCAGCTCCTTCACCCGCCACCACGTCAATATCTCGATGACCCGCGCCAAGGCCAACGGCAACTACATCAACTCGATGCTGGCGCTGCAGGAGGCGATCTCCGGCGGTGCCGACGAAGCCATGCTGCTGGATACCGAAGGCTACGTGGCCGAAGGCTCGGGCGAGAACATCTTCCTGGTCAAGAACGGCGTGGTCTACACCCCGGAAGTGACCTCCTGCCTGAATGGCATCACCCGCAGCACCATCCTCACCCTGGCCGAAGAGCTGGGCATCAAAGTGGTCGAGAAGCGCATCACCCGCGATGAGGTGTACATCGCCGATGAGGCCTTCTTCACCGGCACCGCCGCCGAAGTCACGCCGATCCGCGAAGTGGATGGCCGCAACATTGGCGCCGGCCGCCGCGGTCCGGTTACCGAGAAGCTGCAGACCGCCTACTTCGACCTGGTGACCGGTAAGACCAGCAATCACCCCGAATGGCGCACTTTGGTCAAGTGAAGCTGCTGCGCTAGGCTGTGCGGCGTTGAAAATTGGCTCGGACTGCTCATTTACCCTTAGTAAACTCCACGTCCTCGCCAATTGTCGCCTTGCCCAGCCGTCGCTCGTGACGCTTCGCTGGTAGCTGTAAGGGACCTGAAAAGAGGTCATGGGGAGGCGAAAGCCTCCCTGGTCGTTTCTGGAATTTGCATGAAAATACTGATCGTAGGCCCCAGCTGGGTCGGTGACATGGTGATGGCGCAGACCCTGTTTCAGTGCCTGAAACAGCGGCATGCCGACTGCGAGATCGACGTGCTGGCGCCCGAGTGGAGCCGGCCGATTCTCGAGCGCATGCCCGAGGTGCGTCAGGCGCTGAGCTTTCCGCTGGGGCATGGCGTGCTGCAACTGGCCACCCGGCGTAAGATCGGCAAGTCCCTGGCCGGCCAGTACGATCAGGCGATTCTCCTGCCCAACTCGTTGAAGTCGGCCCTGGTGCCGTTTTTCGCCGGTATCGGCAAGCGCACCGGCTGGAAGGGGGAAATGCGCTACGGCCTGCTCAACGATGTGCGGGTGCTGGATAAAGAGCGCTATCCGCTGATGATCGAGCGTTTCATGGCGCTGGCGTTCGAGCCGGGTGATCTGCTGCCCACGCCGTACCCGCGCCCGTCCTTGTCGATCGAGGCGGCCACGCGCGACGCGGCACTGGACAAGTTCGGCCTGAGCCTGGATCGCCCAGTGCTGGCGCTGTGTCCGGGCGCCGAATTCGGCGAGGCCAAGCGCTGGCCCAGCGAGCATTACGCGCAGGTGGCCGAGGCGAAGATTCGCGCCGGCTGGCAGGTCTGGCTGTTCGGCTCGAAGAACGACCATGCGGTCGGCGAGGAGATTCGTCAGCGCTTGATCCCTGGGTTGCGCGAAGAGGCGGTCAACCTGTCCGGCGAAACCGCGCTGGCCGAGGCCATCGATTTGCTGTCCTGCGCCAGTGCCGTGGTGTCCAACGACTCCGGCTTGATGCATGTGGCGGCGGCGCTGAACCGCCCGTTGGTGGCGGTCTACGGTTCGACCTCGCCGCAGTTCACGCCGCCGCTGGCCGAGCAGGTGGCGATCGTGCGCCTGGGACTGGAGTGCAGCCCCTGCTTCGATCGCACCTGCCGTTTCGGCCATTACAACTGCTTGCGTCAGCTGAAGCCGGACCCAGTGCTCGAGGCCCTGGATCGCCTGGTGGCCGATCCGGTCGAGGTTCAATAGTGCGGGTTCTGTTGATCAAGACCTCCTCGCTGGGCGACGTGATCCATACCCTGCCAGCGTTGACCGATGCGGCGCGGGCGATTCCCGGCATCCAGTTCGACTGGGTGGTGGAGGAGGGCTTCGCCGAGATTCCCGCCTGGCATCCGGCAGTCGCCCAGGTGATTCCGGTGGCCATCCGGCGCTGGCGCAAGAACCTCTGGCAGACCTTGAGAAATGGTGAGTGGCGACGCTTCAAGGCGCGTCTGCGCGAGACCCGTTACGACCTGGTGATAGACGCCCAGGGCCTGCTGAAAAGCGCCTGGCTGACGCGCTACGTCAAGGCGCCGGTGGCTGGCCTGGATCGCGACTCGGCGCGCGAGCCGCTGGCCAGTCGCTTCTATGCCCAGCGCTATGCGGTGCCGCGTGAGCAGCATGCCCTGGAGCGGGTGCGTCAACTGTTCGCCCAGGCGCTGGGTTACCCATTGCCGAGCGCTATCGGTGACTACGGCCTGAATCGTCGGCAACTGGCCGCCGCGTCGGCGTCGCCCTATCTGCTGTTTCTGCATGGCACCACCTGGCCGAGCAAGCACTGGCCGGAAGCCTGTTGGCGGGAATTGGCCGAACGCATGAGTGCGCAAGGCTGGGCCGTACGCCTGCCGTGGGGCAACGCCAGCGAGCAGGCGCGCGCCGAACGCATCGTCGCGGGGCTGGATAATGCCGCCGTGCTGCCCAAGCTGAACCTCGCCGGGGTGGCCAAGGTGATTGCCGGCGCCCAGGCCTGCGTGGCCGTCGACACCGGGCTCGGTCATCTGGCAGCGGCCCTGGATGTGCCGAGCATTTCGCTGTACGGCCCGACCCTGCCCGGACGGGTCGGGGCCTATGGCCGCGCGCAGATTCATCTGTGCGCCAGCGGCCCGAACGCCGGCCTGGGTGACCGGCATAAGCCGTGTTTCGACGACCTGCTGCCCGAGCGGGTGGCCACCGAGCTGCAGGCGCTGCTCCTGGCAACCCCCTGTCTGTCCGAGGACCGCGTCTGATGCAGTTGGCTTTTATTCTTTATAAATACTTCCCCTTCGGCGGCCTGCAGCGTGACTTCATGCGCATTGCCCTGGAGTGCCAGCAACGTGGTCACGCCATTCGCGTGTACACGCCGATCTGGGAAGGCGAAATCCCCGAGGGCTTCGAGGTGGTGGTGGTGCCGGTCAAGGCGCTGTTCAACCACAAGCGCAACGAGAAGCTGACTGCCTGGGTGCAGGCCGATCTGGCCGCGCGGCCGGTCGACCGGGTGATCGGCTTCAACAAGATGCCGGGGCTGGATGTCTACTACGCCGCCGACGGCTGTTTCGAGGACAAGGCGCAGACCCTGCGCAACCCGCTGTATCGCCTGTGGGGGCGCTATAAGCACTTCGCCGACTATGAGCGGGCGGTGTTCGCCGCCGAGTCGAAGACCGAGATCCTGATGATCTCCGAGGTGCAGCAGCCGTTGTTCGTCAAGCACTACGCCACCCCGGCGTCGCGCTTCCACCTGCTGCCGCCGGGCATCGCCCTCGACCGCCGGGCGCCGGCCAATGCAGCCGAGATTCGCGCCGAGTTCCGCCGCGAGTTCGAGCTGGCGGACGACGATCTGCTGCTGGTGCAGATCGGCTCCGGGTTCAAGACCAAGGGCCTGGATCGCAGCCTCAAGGCCGTCGCCGCCTTGCCGCGCGAACTGCGAAAGCGCACGCGCTTGATCGCCATCGGCCAGGATGACCCACGTAGCTTTCAGCTGCAGGCCAGAACTTTGGGCATTTCTGATCAGGTCGAGATTCTCAAGGGGCGCAGCGATATTCCGCGCTTCCTGCTCGGCGCCGACCTGCTGATTCATCCGGCCTACAACGAAAACACTGGCACCGTGCTGCTCGAGGCCCTGGTCGCCGGGTTGCCGGTGCTGGTCAGCGATGTCTGTGGCTATGCCCACTACATTGCCGAGGCCGATGCCGGTCGGGTGCTGCCCAGCCCCTTCGAGCAGGAACGGCTGAACAGTCTGCTGGCCGAGATGCTCGGCGAGCGCACTCAGCAGGACAACTGGCGGCGCAATGGCCTGGCCTTTGCCGATAAGGCCGACCTGTACAGCATGCCGCAGCGCGCGGCCGATGTGATTGTGGCGGAGCGCCGATGAAGTTATTGCTGAGCGAACCGTTCAAGACCCTGTGGGCGGGCAAAGATGCCTTCGCCGAGGTCGAACAGCTGCAAGGCCAGGTCTACCGTGAGTTGGAGGGGCGCCGCACCCTGCGCACCGAAGTGGCTGGGCGCGGCTATTTCGTCAAGATTCACCGCGGCATCGGCTGGAGCGAGATCGCCAAGAACCTGCTCACGGCCAAGCTGCCGGTACTCGGCGCCGGTCAGGAGTGGCGGGCGATCCGCCGCCTGCACGAGGCCGGCGTGGCGACCATGACCGCCGTGGCTTACGGCGAACGCGGCGGCAACCCGGCGCAGCAGCACTCCTTTATAGTTACCGAGGAGCTGGCGCCGACTGTCAGTCTGGAGGATTTCAGCCTCGACTGGACACGCAATCCGCCGGCGCCGCCACTCAAGCGCGCGCTGCTCGGCGAAGTGGCGAAGATGACGGGCACCATGCATCGCGCGGGGGTCAATCACCGCGACTGCTACATCTGCCACTTCCTGCTGCACACCGACAAGCCGGTGAGCGCCGATGATTTCAGGTTGTCGCTGATCGATCTGCATCGCGCGCAAACCCGCGCGGCGATCACCCGGCGTTGGCGCAACAAGGACTTGGCCGCCTTGTATTTCTCCGCTCTGGATATCGGCCTGACCCGGCGCGACAAGCTGCGCTTCCTGCGCGGCTATTTCTGCCAGCCGCTGCGCCAGATTCTGCGCGAGGAGGCGCGCCTGCTGGCCTGGCTGGAGCGCAAGGCGGAGAAGCTGTACGCACGCAAGCAGCGTTACGGAGATGCGCTCTGATGGCCGGTTGGAATCTCGATCCGCAGTACCGGCACCTGGCCGACGAGTTCGGTAGCCTGGAGCGGGTGTTTGCCTTGCAGGGCGAGCGCCTGACCAAGGACCCGTTGTCCGAGGTGATCCGCATCGAACGCGGCGGCGTGAGTTATTACGTCAAGCGCTACTGGGGCGCCGGCAAGGGCCTGCGGCGCTATCTCGGTCGGCCGCGGGTGAAGGCCGAATGGCAGAATCTCAAGTGCTTCGCCAAGTGGGGCATCCCCACGGCGCCGATCGTCGCCTATGGCCTGCAGCGCAACGCCGGCGCCTTCGTGCGCGGCGCGCTGATCACCCGTGGCCTGGACAATACCCAGGATATGGCCTGGTTGGCCGGTCGCGATGATCCGCGCTTGGCCGACGCCGGCTGGGTGAGCGACATCAGTCGCCAGTTGGCCCGGGCGACGCGCACCCTGCATGACCACCACTTCACCCATAACGACTTGAAGTGGCGCAACCTGCTGGTTAACGACCACGCCGAGCTGTTTTTTATCGATTGCCCCACCGGCGCTTTCTGGTGGGGGCCCATGCTGCGCTACCGCATCGTCAAGGACCTGGCCTGCCTGGACAAGGTGGCCAAGTACAAACTGTCGCGTACCCAGCGTTTGCGCTTCTACCTGCAGTACCGTGGCCGCACCCGGCTGAATGCCAGCGACAAGAAGCGCGTTCGCCAGGTGGTGGGTTATTTCGAGGGCCGCGAATGAGCGACTTTATCGCCGCCGAAGACAGGGCGCTGTTGCATGCGCATGGCCTGGCCGACTTCGACGCGCTGTGGGCGCTCGAGCTGGAGGCAGTGGATACGCCGAATACCGAGCGCGGCGGCTGGAGCAGCGTCTATCGTCTGGATCTGGGGCAGGCGGCGTTCTACCTCAAGCGCCAGAGCAACCACCTGACCCGTAGTCTGCTGCATCCTCTGGGCGAGCCGACCTTCGCCCGCGAGTTTCGCAGCATTCAGCGCTATCGCCAGTTGGGCATTCCGGCGCTGCAGGCCGCCTTCTTCGCCGAGCGGCGCTTGCCCGGCGAGCGCCGGGCGATCCTGCTGACCCGTGCCCTGGATGGCTGGCAGGATCTCGAGCAGTGGTTGCAGGGCTGGCGCGACTTGGCCGCTGCGCAGCAGGCGGCGATCCTGCGGGCCTGTGGTGAGCTGGCCCGCGCGCTGCACCAGGCCGGCCAGCTGCACGGCTGTTTCTACCCCAAGCACATCTTTTTGCGTGAGGCCTCGGGTGGGTTCGAAGCCAGGCTGATCGACCTGGAAAAGACCCGGCCGCTGCTGTTTGGCGAGCGTGAACGGATCAAGGATCTGGAGCCGCTGCTGCGCCGTGCCAGCGACTGGAGCGACAGTGACATACGTTGCCTGCTGGCAGCGTACCTGCCCGCTGACGCCGATCTCGAACGCTGGAGCCAGCGCCTCGGCGTCCGCCGCCGGCACAAGGAGGCGAGCCGATGAGGCTGCTGGAGCTGAGCCGAGGCGGGCGTACGCCGAGCTTGCCGCTGCGCATCGAGCTCATGGATGCCGCCGGCCCCGCGACCCTGTGCGTGGAAAAACTGCTGCGCGTGCTACCGGGGCAGCGTTACGTCGGCGTGGCCGAGTGGCGTGGGCACAAGGTACTGGCCAAGCTGCTGGTGGGCGCCAAGGCGGCGCGGCATTTCCAGCGTGAGCTAAGCGGCGCGCGTCTGCTCGCCGAACAGGGACTGACCACGCCGGCGCTGCTCGCCGATGGCCTGCAAGAGGGCGAGGGCGGTTGGTTGCTGTTCGACTACCTGGCGGGCGCCGAAAGCCTGGAACAGGCCTGGCGGGCCGTCGAAACCCAGCCGCTGTTGTCCCAGGCCCAGCAAGCTGTGCTCGGCGAAGCGCTGGGCGCCATCGCCCGACTGCATGCTCAGGGACTGTGGCAGGCCGACCTGCATCTGGATAACCTGCTGCGTCACGACGGTCTCCTGCATGTAATCGACGGCGGCGGAGTGTGCGTGGCCACCCCTGGCCAGCCGTTGCCGCGCGACAAGGTGCTGGAAAACCTCGGGGTGTTCTTCGCCCAGTTGCCGGTCGAGCTGGAGTCGTTTATCGAAGAATTGCTGGTGCATTACCTGTTGGTCAATGGCGAGCATGCCCTGCCGCTCGAGGCGCTGCTCAAAGAGGTGGCCAAGGTGCGGGCTTGGCGGCTGCGCGACTACTTGCGCAAGATCGCCCGCGATTGCAGTTTGTTCAGCGCCAGGATCGGCGCCTTCGGTCTACGCGTGGTGCGCCGCGACGCAGAGGTCGAGCTGCAGCCATTGCTAGATGACCTCGATCGGGCCACCGAACGCGGGCACCTGTACAAGACCGGCGGCGCCGCCACTGTGGCGCGCGTTGAACTGGACGGCCGGCCGCTGGTGGTCAAACGCTACAACATCAAGAACTTCGCCCATTGGCTGAAGCGTTTCTGGCGTCCCAGCCGCGCCTGGCACAGCTGGGTGGCAGGGCAACGCCTGCAATTGCTCGGTATCAACACGCCGCGCCCGCTGGCCGTGCTGGAACGGCGCTGGTGCTGGTTGCGCGGACGCGCCTACCTGATTACCGAATATGCCGCCGGGCAAGATATAATCGCGCGCTTTCAGCCCTTCTTGGATAAAGAGGGGAGCGGTTTACCGCCAGAATCCGAATTGGCCGCCCTCGACCGGCTGTTCGCCGCACTGATTCGCGAGCGCATCAGTCATGGCGATTTCAAGGGGCACAATCTGTTCTGGCAGAATGGCCATTGGTCGTTAATCGATCTCGATGCGATGCGCCAACACCATAGCGCACGCGGTTTTGCGCGGGCCTATGCCCGCGATCGCGCGCGTTTTCTACGCAACTGGCCGGCCGACTCAAGGCTGTTCCAGCTGCTCGACAAACGTCTACCGCAGGTGCCCGGCACCTGCCCCGAATAGAGGCTTTCACCTTTGGCACTGACGATTCTCGGCCTGTCCGGCGCCCTCAGTCACGATCCCTCCGCCGCGCTGTACATCGACGGCAAACTGATCGCGGCCGCCGAAGAAGAGCGCTTCGTGCGTGATAAACACGCGAAGAACCGCATGCCCTACGAGTCGGCCAAGTTCTGCCTGGAACAGGCCGGGATCAAACCCTCCGACGTCGACGTGGTGGCGATTCCTTTCGCCCCGATCAGTCTGTTCGGCGAAGCCCGCTGGAAATACGCCAAGCGCTACTGGTACGCCCCGGACCGTGCCCTGGACGCCATCCTGATGGGCAATCGGCGCTACAAGCGTTACCGCAACAAGATCGTCTGGTGTCTGGAACAGCTCGGCTTCGACCCGAAGAAAATCAAGATCGAACCGGTCGAGCACCACCTGGCTCACGCCTCCAGCGCCTATCACTGCTCGGGCTTTACCGAGAAGACTGCAATCCTCGGCATCGACGGCAAGGGCGAGTACGCCACCACCTTCTTCGGTTACGGCGAGCACGGCAAGATCCACAAGATCAAGGAGTTCTTCGACCCGGACTCGCTCGGTGGCCTGTATGGCGCTATCACCGAGTTTCTCGGTTTCGAGATGCTCGACGGCGAGTTCAAGGTCATGGGCATGGCGCCCTATGGCGATGCTTCCAAGTACGACTTCTCCCGTTTGGCGACCTTCGAGAATGGCGAACTGGTGATCAACACCGAGTACGCCAACGTCATCGGCCTGCGCCGCTACAAGGAGAAGGGCAAGGGCTTCTACTTCTCGAAGAAACTGATCGACTGGCTGGGGCCGAAGCGCGAAGGCGACATCGCCGACGATCCCTACATTCACTATGCCGCCAGCATGCAGGCGCTGTTCGAGAAACTGGCGCTGCAGATGATGGATCACTACCTCGGCGACATCATCAAACAGACCGGCAAGATCGCCTTCGCCGGCGGCTGCGCGCTGAACGTCAAGCTGAACCAGAAGATCATCGCCCGCCCCGAGGTCAAGGAACTGTTCGTCCAGCCGGCCTCCGGCGATGCCGGCACCGCGGTCGGCGCCGCCGCCTACGTCTCGCATGCCCGTGGCGTGCCGGTCGAGAAGATGGAGCACGTCTACCTCGGTCCGTCCTACTCCAACGAAGATGTGATCGCCGCCTGCGCCAGGCACCCGAGCAAGCCTAAGTTCCAGCAGATCGCCGACATGCCGCAGCGCATCGCCCAGATCATGGTCGATGGCAACCCGGTGGCCTGGTTCCAGGGGCGCATGGAGTTCGGCCCGCGTGCCCTCGGCGGCCGCTCGATCATCGGCTGCCCGAGCATCCCCGGGGTGGCCAATCGGATCAACGAGCAGATCAAGTTCCGCGAGCGCTGGCGCCCCTTCTGCCCCTCGATGCTCGATACCGTGGGCTCGCAGATGCTCAAGGTCGATCATCCGAGCCCGTTCATGACCTTCACCTTCGAAGTCGTTGATGAGTGGAAGGATCGCGTCGGCGAAGTGGTGCACGAAGACGGCACCTCTCGCGCCCAGGTGCTCAAGCGCGAGTACAACCCGCGTTACTACGACATGATGCTCGAACTGGAGAAGCTCACCGGCAACGGCGTATCGCTGAACACCTCGCTCAACCGCCGCGGTGAACCGATGATCTGCTCGCCGACCGATGCCTTGAACATGTTCTATGGCTCGGACCTGCAGTACCTGATCATGGAAGACATTCTCGTGGTGAAGGACGGCAAGGGCTGGTATGAGCAGGCCTGAGCCGCGGGTTCTGCAGTTTTGTCACGGCTATGACGGGCCCTTTCTCGACTGTGCCCGGCAGTACGCCAGCCTGTTCGTGGGCAGCGAGTACAAGGTCACCACGGTCTACCTGACGGGGGCGCCGAACGCGGAGGTCGAACAGGGTTCGGCTTCCGACGAAGTGATCTTCCTCAATTACCGAAGCAAGGACGTCCGCGGTCTCAAGCTCAAGGCCATTGTCGATATCAGGCGAATCGTAGCGGGGCGCGATTTCCGGCTGTGCATCGCCCATCGCTTCAAGCCGGTCTACGTGGCCCTGCTCGGCACCCGGCTGCCGGTGATCGGCGTGCACCATGCCTTCGGTGATTACCAGCGGCGCTCGCGGCGGTTGTTTGCCCATGTCTTCAAGAAGCGCCTGGTGCTGCTCGGGGTGTCCAATGCGGTGCGCGACGATATGCGCGCTTGCCTACCTGGCTGGCCACGCGAGCGCATCGAAACCCTGTACAACCGCATCGATATCGCGACGGTGCAGGCCGAGCTGCTCGATCGCCAGTCGGCGCGTGCGGCGCTGGGGTTGCCGCAGGATGCCTGGATAGTCGGCAATGTCGGTCGCCTGCACCCGGATAAGGATCAGGCCACCCTGATTCGCGGCTTCGCCGAGGCTTTACCGCAGCTGCCAGCGGGCAGCCTGCTGGTGATCATGGGCAGCGGGCGCCTGGCGACTCAACTGAAGACCCTGGCCGTCGAGCTGGGGGTCGCGGCGCAGGTCTGTTTTCTCGGTCAGGTTGCTCAAGGCCGGCGTTACTTCAAGGCATTCGATACCTTTGCCCTGAGCTCCGATCATGAGCCCTTCGGCATGGTGTTGCTCGAGGCCATGGCGGCTGGTGTGCCACTGATTGGCAGCGACTGTGGCGGTGGGCGCGAGGTGGTCGAGGGCGTGGGCGTGTTGTTTCCGCTAGGCGATACACAGGCGCTGGCTGCCGCCATGCGCCACATGGCGGGTCTGGATGCCGAGCAGCGCGAACTCTGTGCCGCGCTGATGTTGCGCCGGATCGAGGCCAGCTTCTCCGATCATGCCGTGCGCGAGGCGTTCTGGCGCCTCGGTCTGCTTGCTGGCTGAACGCAAACTCAAAACCTCCGGGGCCGTTGGGGCCTGGCGGGCGATAGGTACGCTATGACGGCTCAGCCGAGTATATGTTTCGTAATTCCTTACTTCGGCCGTTGGCCTTTCTGGATGCCGTTCTTTCTGGAGAGCTGCCGACGCAATCCGGATGTCGACTGGCTGCTGTTCAGTGATTGCGGCGTGCCGGCCGACCTGCCTGGCAACGTGCGGATAGAGAGCATGAGCTACGGTGACTACTGCGCCCTGGTCGCTACGCGGCTGGGCATTGCGTTCGCACCGAAGAACGCCTACAAACTCTGCGATATCAAACCTGCGTTGGGCTATATCCATGCAGACCGCCTGCAGGGCTACGATTTCTGGGCCTTCGGTGATATCGATCTGGTCTTCGGCCAGCTGCGCGATTATTTCACCGCCGAGCGCTTGGCGCGATTCGATCTGTTCTCTACCCACGAGCGGCGCGTGTCGGGGCATTTATGCCTGGTCCGCAACGTTCAGCGCATGCGCGAAGCCTTTATGCGCATGCCGAAGTGGCAGGCGCGCTTCTGTGACCAACAACACCATGCCTTGGACGAGGGGGCATTCAGCCGGATTTTCCTTTGGCGCAAGAATTTCCCCCGTCCGCTGTTCAGGCTGGTGGGCTTGCTCAACCCCTGGCGCCGCCGCAGCGAGTTCGTTGAGGCGTTCAGTACCCCGTCAGGCTGTATTCCCTGGACCGATGGCGGCTTTGAGTTCCCCACGTGCTGGCATTGGCGCGAAGGGCGCCTGACGAATGATCTGAATCGGGGCCGGGAGTTTCCCTACTTTCATTTCGTGGTGTGGAAGCGCGATGCCTGGCCAGCGCTCGGCGAGCCTTCGGCCGAAACCCTCCAGGCGCTGGCGAAGCAGCCGGTGTGGCGGATCAACTCTCAGGGATTTGCGCGGGAAAACGGATGAGCAGGCGAATCAAGGTTTTACAGCTACAGCCGGACTATAACGTCAAGGCCCACGATTTCGCCGACCTTGCCGAGCAGATCGTCAAGGCACTGCCAGTCGAGCGCTATGAAGTGGTGGCGGCTTTCCTGCGGGGCAAGCCGCTGCCAGGCGAGCCGGTAAGTCGGGCGGATCGCTCGGTCTACTTCGAGTTTACCGACAAGCAGCTCAAGGGCATGCGCCTGAGGGCCATGTGGCAGCTGTATCGTTTCTGCCGGGCGGAAAAGTTCGATGTGGTGATCTGCAACCGTTTCAAACCGGTGAATATGCTGCTGCAGTTGAATCGCTGGCTGAAAGTGCCGCTGTGCATCGGTATCTCCCATGGCTTTGGCGAGTACGATCGTTACTACCGGCGGCGTCAGGTCAAGCGGCTGGTCGATGCGGCCTGGCGTTTCGTCGGGGTCTCGCCGGCCGTCAAACAATACTTGCTCGACTGCAAGTGCGGTTTTACCGAGCAAAACACGCTGGCCATTACCAACGCCATCGATATTCCCCAGGCCGAGGCCCTGCAGCTTTCGCGTGATGAGGCGCGGCGCTCGCTGGGGCTGGATGCGCAAGTGCGGCTGCTCGGCGCGCTTGGTCGTCTGGTGCCGGTTAAAGGCCATACCTATCTGCTGCAGGCGTTTGCACGCGTGAAGGATGTCTACCCTCAGGTGCATCTGGCGATCATCGGTAAGGGTCGCGAAGAGGCGCGATTGCTGGCCGAGGTCGATCGACTCGGGCTGCAAGGGCGGGTCCACCTGCTTGGCTTTCGAGAGAATGCTCTGCAATATGTCCGCGCTTTCGATATCTGGACCATGCCTTCGCTGGCCGAAGGGCTGGGGCTGGCCTTGCTGGAAGGCATGAGCGGGCACCTGCCGGTGATCGCCACGAATGTTCCGGCCATGCTGCCGTTGATTGAAGGGGCGGGTGGTATTGCGGTGCCTCCGGCAGACGTCGAGGCGCTGAGTCAGGCACTGCACAGCTATTTGCAGTTGAGCGATCAGCAGTTGCAGGTGAAGGGTGAGCAGGCTTATGCCTACCTGTGCGCCAATCACGATATCGACGTCTTCCGTCAGCAGTATCTGCGGCTCATCGACGAGTCGCTGAGTCAGGCGAGTGCCCCCCTATGAGTCAGAATTCCCAGCTGGTCAGTGTCATCATCGCCTCCTACAACCATGCGCCTTATATCGAAGAGTGCATTCTCAGCGTGTTGGCGCAGACCCATCCGCAGGTTGAACTTCTGGTGGTGGACGATGGTTCAACGGATGACAGCGTCGAGCGTATTCGTCGTCTGCAAGCCGAGCATGGCTTCGACTTTCAGGTGCAGAAAAATCAGGGGCTGACTCGTACGCTGAACTCGGCAATCGCTCGGGCCCGGGGGGAGTTGATTGTGCCTTTCGGTTCGGACGACGTGATGCTGCCCGAGCGTCTGGCCAAGCAGGTCGCCTATCTGCAGGGCAAGCCTGAAGTGGGCATCTGCGCCGGTAATATCGAGCTGATCGACGCGCAGGGAAACCTGTTTCCTGAGAAACGCCAGCGCCGGGACGTGCCGTTCCGGCGCATGGATTTCGACGATGTGTTTATGGAGCGTAAACCCTACGCCCCCGCCACGACCTTGATGATCCGCAAGGAAGCCCTGGAGAAAGTCGGCGGTTTCGATCCGGATATTCGTCTTGAGGACTTGGCGATCGAGCTGAAAATTACCCATGCGGGCTATTACATCGATTGCCTGGGCGAGGTGCTGGCCCGCTACCGCAAACATGCCACCAACTCGTACAAGAACCACCGCTTCATGATTGACAGCATTCTGCGTATTTATGCCCTGTATCGCGAGCACCCTCAGTATGAGTTCGTGCGTACGCGCTTTCTCAGCTCGATGTTCCTCAAGTGCTCCAATCGCGACCGCAAGCTGGCGCGCGAGCTGCTGGCGCAGATTCCCTTCAAGCACTGGTCGAAGAAGACCTGGCGAGGCCTGACGAGGCTTTACTTCTCACCGTTGGAAAAGGGCTGAGTCGCAATGGGGTTCTGGAAAAGGTTCCTGGAAAAGCGCGCCAGCAAGCAGATTCGTCGGCTACCCAAGTTCGAGCGTGGCCCCGCGAGGTTTCTGCGGCGCTATCCGCAGTATCAGGTGGGCGTCGGCACCTACGGTGTGCCCATCGTGCATGACTGGCAGGAAGGCACGACCCTGAGGATCGGTAGCTACACCTCGATTGCCGAGCAGGTGGAAATCTTTCTCGGTGGTCACCACCGTACCGAGTGGCTCAGTACCTACCCCTTTCCGGCGTTGATCCCCGAGGCCTCTGGGATTCAGGGCTATGCCGTGAGCAGGGGAGACGTGCTCATCGGTAGCGATGTATGGCTGTGCAGCAACGCCGTTATCTTGTCCGGCGTCACCGTGGGGCATGGCGCGGTTGTGGCGGCGGGTGCTGTGGTCAGCCGAGATGTGGCGCCGTACTCGGTGGTGGCCGGCAACCCGGCGCGACACATTCGCTGGCGCTTCCCCGAGGCGACTCGTCAGGCATTGCTGGAGGCGGCCTGGTGGGATTGGCCTGAGCAGGAGGTCCGCAGCGTTAGCCAGTTGCTCTGCAGCGAGCAGATCGATGCGTTTCTCGAATACGCGCAGCAGCGTTCGCGCTAGCCGGCGGCCCGCTAGCGCTGCTATGCGCGCTCAATCGGTGAGCAGCGTCCGGGCTTTCTGGTTGGCGTAACGGCTGTAGCCTTTCTGCAAGGCGGTAAGGTGCTCCTCGAACAACCAGTGGCTGTCCTCGGTGTAACGACGCATGTGTTTCAGGTTGCGCCGCCGCTTGGCAAAGCTGAGGGCGCGCCGGCTGATCTGCATGTCGGCCAGGTCTATCAGTCCCAGTTGCCCACAGGGTTGTACCAGCACGTTGCCCAGATGCACCGAGCGAAAGTAGACCCCCGCTTCATGCATCTTCGCCAGCAGCTCGCCGAACTGCTCGATCAGCTGCTGTCTTCGCGTAGCGGCGCTCACGCTGAGGACCTGGCGCAAGGTCTCTCCGGGCAGGGGTCGGTAATGCACCGCTGTGGCGTTGATTGGGCCGGGTAGCGCATACAGCTGAATCACTTCCGGGCTGATGAAGCCTAATTGCTGCAGGCGTTGGGCGTTTTCGGCGAAACGTTTGGCGTAAGGTTTGAGCGTTTCGCTGGAAAGCAATCGGCGCTTGCGAAAGAGCTTGAGGAAGCTGCCGTCTGCCAGACGCAGAACTTTGGCCCCCAGTCCGTCGCTTTCCAGCACGCAGGCATCGTTCGACAGGGCATCGTATTGGTTCTGAGACAGGGTCAGCATAACTTCGGTGTCTCTTGAGTATGGCGAGATCTGATGTTCAAGGCCGCGATAAGCGCCAGTGGGATCCAGGTCACGAACCAGTGCTCTTTGGGCCTGGAGAGAATTCCGCCGCCTTCGGCGAGCCCGGCGCCAATACCGTATGCCAGCAAGGCGCCGCCGATTACAAAGAGCCAGTTGTGCCTTTGCCGCCAGCAGTGTTTCAGCGCCACGAGGTGCATGGCTAGCCAGAGACCCAGGCCAATGATGCCGGTGTAATACAACACCCCGATAGCAAAACTGTGGGGTTCGCTAAATGTTGCCGTCAAGCCCTCGATGTTAATGGTCAGGCTGGCCCCAAAGCCAAAGCCCAGCCAAGGTTGCTGGCTAATTGTGTTGAGGGCATGTTGCCAGAGTTCCAGGCGGTAAGACGTACCGCGATTCATCAGCGCGTCAGGATAAAGCACTAGCAGCCCCGCCAGGGCGAGCGCGCCGGCCAGGACCAGCATGAGCGAGCGCTTATTCCAGCAGGCCAGAGTCAACCATCCGCAGGCTATGGCAGTGGCGAGAATCGGCGTGCGTGACCCCGTGGCCAGCAAGGTAACTCCACTGATCAGAAGGGGGACTATAGCTATCCAGCTCTGCCGTTGTGGCAGGGTCATGACCAGCGCTAACCAGAAGGTGCAAAAGAAGCCGAAAATGTGAGAGCTCAGCAGGGGGTTATCCAGTGCGCCCGGGCCAATCAGTCTAGTGCCAGGCGTCCAGTCACTGGCGAATGCACCGAGTGAGTAAAGGGTCAGTGGAATCATCAGCAGGGCTGCGAGCAGCGTGGTCTGCTCGAGGCGCCTGCTCGATTGCCGGGTCAGCAGTGAGCAGCCGGCAAACAGCATGAAAATGTATAAGGGGCGTTTCAGCAGGCTGCCTATGGAGGTG
This sequence comes from Pseudomonas sp., assembly GCA_041621735.1. Classification (GTDB taxonomy): domain Bacteria; phylum Pseudomonadota; class Gammaproteobacteria; order Pseudomonadales; family Pseudomonadaceae; genus Aquipseudomonas. Next base: position 3,545 of record JBFKAF010000010.1, on the reverse strand, counting down.
TCCGTGTCGGACCAGGAAATGCTCAGCAGGGACCAGGCAGAAAACGCCAAAAAAAGCAGCACGATGGGCTCGCGCAGCAACACCCTGAGTGTCTCCGGGCGCAATATAAGTGCGATCAGCGCGGGGGCGGCAATCAGTGCGTAGAAAAACTTGTGGTAGAGACTGCGCTCAGGCAACACGACCAAACCGATCAGCAGCGTCAAATAGCCAAGCGGCAGTAGCCAGTCGCAAATAAAGGAGAAGGTTTTTTGCGCGCTGGTTGGTGTCTGGAAATCCATCAAACCCTGGTTCCGGTATGTGTTCGGGCGGCAATTCTACCCGATCGAGTCGCGAATTTATTGCCTGTTGGCCGACGAGGCTGGGCTTGGATGCTGGGCTTGCGGGCTGTGGTAACATCCGCCTCTTTGTCGGATGCAGGTCCCTGATTTATGAGCGAGAACGCAGCAAGACCAGATGCTTCATCAAGTCTGAAGATCTATCTGCGTCTTCTTTCTTATGTGCGACCCTACATCGGACTCTTTCTGCTCAGTATTCTCGGCTTCCTGATTTTTGCCTCCACCCAGCCGATGTTCGGCTACATCCTCAAGTATTTCGTCGATGGCTTGTCCAATCCAGAGGCCAGCCTATTTCCCAATACGCCTTACCTGCAGGATGTTCAGTTGCTGCAGGCCGTACCGTTGCTGATCGTGCTGATTGCCCTGTGGCAGGGTATCGGCTCCTACCTGGGTAACTATTTTCTGGCCAAGGTTTCACTGGGCCTGGTGCACGACCTGCGGGTGGCCTTGTTCAATAATCTACTGGTCCTGCCCAACCGCTACTTCGATAGCCACAATTCCGGTCACCTGATTTCGCGCATCACCTTTAACGTGACCATGGTCACCGGTGCCGCTACCGATGCGATCAAGGTGGTGATCCGCGAAGGCATGACGGTGTTGTTCCTGTTTGCTTCTTTGCTGTGGATGAACTGGAAACTGACCCTGGTGATGGTGGCCATCCTGCCGCTGATTGCGCTGATGGTCAGCAGCGCCAGCAAGAAATTTCGCAAGCAGAGCAAGAAAATTCAGGTCGCCATGGGCGATGTCACCCATGTGGCCTCCGAGACTATCCAGGGCTATCGCGTGGTGCGCAGCTTTGGTGGTGAAACCTATGAGCAAACCCGCTTTCTCGATGCCAGCCAGAGCAATACGGATAAGCAGTTGCGCATGACCAAGACCGGCGCGGTCTATACGCCCATGCTGCAGTTGGTGATTTACAGCGCCATGGCGACGCTGATGTTCCTGGTGCTGTTCCTGCGTGGCGAGGCCTCTCCGGGTGATCTGGTGGCCTATATCACGTTGGCCGGCCTGTTACCCAAGCCGATCCGTCAACTCTCCGAGGTCAGTTCGACCATTCAGAAGGGTGTGGCGGGTGCCGAGAGTATTTTCGAACAGCTCGACGAAACCCCTGAGACCGATCGCGGTACCCAGGAGCGTGAGCGCGTCAGTGGGCGTATTGAAGTGGCTAATCTGAGTTTTCAGTACGAAGGCAGTGACAAGCCGGTGCTGGACAACATCAACTTTGTCGCCGAGGCCGGGCAGGTGGTGGCCCTGGTTGGCCGTTCGGGTAGCGGCAAGTCGACCCTGGCTAATCTGATTCCGCGCTTCTACCACCATGACCAGGGGCAGATCTTGCTCGATGGCCTGGATGTCGAAGACTACAGGCTGCTGAACCTGCGTCGGCATATCGCCCTGGTGACCCAGCACGTCACCCTGTTCAACGATACGGTGGCTAACAATATCGCCTATGGCGATTTGCAGGGCGCGCCGCTGGAAGCTGTGCGCCAAGCCGCAGAGGCGGCCTACGCGGCGGAGTTCATCGAGAAAATGCCGCAAGGCTATGACACCTTGGTGGGTGAGAATGGCGTGCTGTTGTCCGGCGGTCAGCGCCAGCGCCTGGCCATCGCTCGCGCGCTGTTGAAGAACGCCCCGGTGTTGATTCTCGACGAAGCCACTTCGGCGCTGGATACCGAGTCCGAGCGACATATCCAGGCGGCGCTGGATGAGGTGATGAAGGGTCGCACCACCCTGGTGATCGCGCACCGGCTCTCCACTATCGAGAAGGCCGACTTGATCCTGGTCATGGAGCAGGGGCGCATCGTCGAGCGTGGCACCCATGCCGAATTGCTGGCGCAGAACGGCTACTACGCGCGCCTGCATGAGCGAGACTTTGTCGAGGACGCCGAGGCGTCCGTGGTGGAGTCGAGCGTCTGATGTTGAGCTACCTGTGCGCCTGGCGCGAGCGCGGCTGGACGCAGATCGACGCCACGGCGTATGCCGAGGCCTGGCAGCGTTTCGGTGGTAGCGTGGCAACCCATCCGCAGGTGGTCGAGCGTCTGGCCGACCTGGCCGGGATTCCGGTGCGTTACCTGGGCTGGCTGGAGGGCGACGAGCTGGTCGCGGCCCTGCCTTGTTGGGGGCGTTACCTGGCGTTGTCCAAAGAACTGTTGAAGAAGCGTGGCCGGCGTGGCCTGTTCGATCTGGGCAATGCCGAGATCATCCTGCCGCTGGCCGAGCGGGCCCGCGTGCCGGTGCGCCAGCGCATGCGTTACGTTTCCGAGCTGAATGCCGGGCGGGTCAGTAGCCTCAAGCCTCAGCCGGAGGGCTTGGCCTTGGCCCGCGCGCCCGAGGATTACTCGAAGAAGTTCCGTTACAACCAGCGCCGTGAGCAGCGCTTGTTGGAAGAGGCGGGCGGCGTGCTCAAACCGATGCTGGATTTCAGCGCAGCCGAGCAAGCCGCCATGTATGCCGATTTGTTCCAGCGCCGCTGGGGATTCGAGGCGCCGGGCAAGGCGCATCTGGTCGAGGTGTTCGGCTTGATGCGCGAATTCATGACCGGTTCGGTGGTGCTGCTCGAGGACGCTCCCGTCGCCGTACAGGTGCTCTACCGGGTCGAGTCGAGCCAGTGGATTTCCCTGGAATACATCAATGGTGGGGTCGATCCGCAGAGTCGGGCGTTCAGCCCTGGCAGCGTGCTCAGCTTCGTCAACACCCAGGCCGCCTGGGTCGAGGCGCGCGCCTTGGGCAAGCCATTGCGCTACTCCTTCGGCCGCGCCGATCGCGAATATAAAGACCGCTGGTGCCATACGGTGCCGGTCTATCAGGTCTGAACCGGCCATGAGTGCGCGCAAGCAGCAGTTACTCAAGCGTCATCGTCGCGCCAAGCGCCTGACCCTGCTGGCGCTGCTGCCGGTGCTGGCGTTGCTGGCCTGGTTTGCTCCCGGCTGGCTGCTGCCGCTGGTGTTGCTGGCCTGGGTCGGGCATGAAGCCTGGTTTGCCGACCACCTGTTCTACTCGCCGGGCGATGATTACCGCTACGACTTTCCGGCAGATACCCTGAGGCTGCCGGTGACCTTGGAGGCTGGCCGGCTGCAGGTGGCCGGCGAGCTGGCCGCCGCCGATACCTTGATCCTCGAGGTGAAGCTGAGCGCCAGCTGGCTGGGACGTTGGCTCGATCCTTATGTGCGAATTGGCGAGGACCGCCAGGACTTCGAGCGTGGCGTTGCCGGT
>JBFKAF010000009.1:0-20785 GCA_041621735.1 Pseudomonas sp. | reverse complement strand
GTCCGCCATTTCCGCCCCCTGGTGGATGCCGGGCATATCTACGTGGCCATGCCGCCGCTGTACCGCATCGACCTGGGCAAGGAAATCTTCTATGCCCTGGATGACGCCGAACGCGACGGCATCCTCGACCGCCTGGTCGCCGAGAAGCGCCGCGGCAAGCCGCAGGTCACCCGCTTCAAAGGCCTCGGCGAGATGAATCCGCCGCAGTTGCGCGAAACCACCATGGACCCGAACACCCGCCGGTTGGTGCAGCTGACCCTGGAAGACTATCCGGGCACTCAGGAAGTCATGGACATGCTGCTGGCGAAGAAACGCGCCGGCGACCGCAAGTCCTGGCTGGAGTCGAAGGGCAACCTGGCCGAGGTGCTGCTCTGATGCGTCGTCTGTGCGTCGGGTTGCTGCTGATCGCCGCTCCGCTGCTGGCGGCCGCGCAGCCGTTAGTCGAGTTGAAACTGCTCAGCGAACATCCGGTCGACGGCATCGCCGGGGGCAACCTGTCGGGCTTGGCCGCGTGCGGCGAGGCGCTGTGGGCGGTGTCGGATCGTGACGATGACCGTTTGTATCGTCTGCACGTCAGCCAGGCGGCGTGGCAAGCCGAGGCCGAGCCGTTCGTCGCCCCCGCGCCACCGGTGACGCCGCTGCCCTGGGGTTTGCGCATTAGCACCTGGGTGGCGGGGCGGGTGCGCGGCGGTAATCTGGATTTAGAGGGGCTGAGCTGCGATGCCCAGGGCAATCGCTACCTGGTCAGCGAGGCGCATGCCGCCGTGCTGCAAGTGCCGCCAACCGCGGCGCCGCAGTGGCTGAACTTACCCGCTGGGCTGATCCGTCAGGCCCGCGCCAGCGGCATGCTGCTGCACATCAACGCATTGTTCGAGGGCGTAGCGGTCGATCCGGCCGGGGAGCGCCTGTGGCTGGCTGCCGAGCGGGAGAATCGCGGTCTGTTGGTGTTGCACAAGCAGCCGTCGAGCTGGCGCTGCACCGGTGGCTGCGTGTTGCTGAGCGAAGGCGGGCGCGAGTCGGCGCCGCCGCCATTGGGAGGCGAGCCGCAGGCGCGGGATTTCTCCGACCTGGCGTTTTACCAGAACAAGCTGTTCACCCTGGAGCGTCTGGGGCACCGCATCTGCCGTCGCCAGCCGGACAGTGGCGAGGTCGAACGCTGCTGGTCGTTCGCCGCCGAGGCGCTGACTGATGCGCGTCGTTACGACAGCCCGTTCGGCGTTGCCGAAGCCCTGGTGATCGATAAGGACGGCGCCTGGATCGGCCTCGATAATGGTCGGCGCGCGCGCGGCGATGGCGAGCAGCGGCCGCTGGTCTGGCGTTTTGCCGCGCCCAAGGGTGGTTGGGGTAATACCCGGTGAGCCCGCAAACACCAGGACGGCGCGCCGGGCGGGTGATGCTGGTGCTGGCCTGGGGCGCCGGTCTGTTGCTGGCCACGCGGTTTTTCGGTGATTGGCAGGAAAACCAGCGCAACCCCAATCGTGCGCCCGAATCGGTGCACGGCAGCGACTATGTCGAGGTGCGCCTGGTCAGTAGCCGTCAGGGGCATTATCGCGCTGCGGGACACATCAACGGCGAGCCGGTGACCTTCCTGCTCGACACCGGCGCCACCCAGGTCGCGGTGCCGATCGAACTGGCCCGGCGCCTCGGCTTGCAAGCCGGCGCACCGATTATCATCAGCACCGCCAACGGTCGCGCCACGGCCCATCGCACCGAACTCAAACGTCTGCAGTTGGGCGATATTGTCCTGCATGACGTGGCCGCCCTGATCGCCCCAGGCATGGGCGGCGATGAGGTGCTGCTGGGCATGAGCGCCCTGAAACAACTCGAATTTACCCAGCGCGACGGCAGCTTGATGTTGCGCCAATCCACTCTGCAATGAGGCCCGCATGAGCGAATCCCTCGATTTGAGCCTTGAGGGCGTTGAACGCCGCTCCCTTGCCGACTTCACCGAGCAGGCTTATCTCAATTACTCCATGTACGTGATCATGGATCGCGCCCTGCCGCATATCGGCGATGGTCTCAAACCGGTACAGCGGCGCATCGTCTACGCCATGAGCGAGCTGGGGCTGGACGCCGACTCCAAGCACAAGAAGTCGGCGCGTACCGTCGGCGACGTGCTCGGCAAGTTCCATCCGCACGGCGACTCGGCCTGCTATGAAGCCATGGTGTTGATGGCGCAGCCGTTCAGCTACCGCTATACCCTGGTCGACGGCCAGGGCAACTGGGGTGCGCCGGATGATCCGAAGTCCTTCGCCGCCATGCGCTACACCGAGGCGCGTCTGTCGCGTTACTCGGAGGTGTTGCTGAGCGAGTTGGGGCAAGGCACCGCCGATTGGGTGCCGAACTTCGACGGCACCCTCAACGAGCCCTCCGTACTCCCGGCGCGCCTGCCTAACCTGTTGTTGAACGGCACCACCGGCATCGCCGTGGGCATGGCCACCGATGTGCCGCCGCACAACCTGCGCGAAGTCGCCAGTGCCTGCGTGCGCCTGCTGGATGAGCCGCACGCCACGGTCGAGCAGCTTTGCGAGCATGTACTGGGTCCCGATTATCCGACTGAAGCGGAGATCATCACCCCGCGCGCCGATCTGCTGAAAATCTACCAGAGCGGCCGTGGCTCGGTGCGCATGCGCGCGGTGTATCGCATCGAGGACGGCGACATCGTGGTCACCGCGTTGCCGCATCAGGTCTCCGGGGCCAAGGTGCTGGAGCAGATCGCCGGGCAGATGCAGGCGAAGAAGCTGCCGATGGTCGCCGACCTGCGCGACGAATCGGACCACGAACACCCGTGCCGCATCGTCATCATCCCGCGCTCCAATCGGGTCGATGCCGCAGAGCTGATGCAGCACCTGTTCGCCACCACCGAGCTGGAGAGCTCCTACCGGGTGAACATCAACATCATCGGACTCGATGGCAAGCCGCAGGTGAAGGACCTGCGCACCCTGTTGGGCGAGTGGCTGACCTTCCGCATCGGCACCGTGCGCCGACGCCTGCAGTTCCGCCTGGACAAGGTCGAGCGCCGCCTGCACCTGTTGCAGGGTTTGTTGATCGCCTTTCTCAATCTGGATGAAGTGATCCACATCATCCGCACCGAGGATCAGCCGAAAGCCGTATTGATGGCGCGCTTCGGTCTCAGCGACGATCAGGCCGACTACATCCTCGATACCCGCTTGCGTCAATTGGCCCGCCTGGAGGAAATGAAAATCCGCGGCGAGCAGGACGAGCTGGCCAAAGAGCAGGCACGCCTGCAGGCGCTGCTTGGCAGTGAGAGTAAGTTGCGCAAACTGGTGCGCAGCGAAATCCTCGCCGATGCCGAGACCTACGGCGATGCTCGACGCTCGCCGATAGTCGCGCGTGCCGAGGCGCGCGCGCTTTCGGAAACCGAATTGCTGCCGACCGAGCCGGTCACCGTGGTGATTTCCGAGAAGGGCTGGGCGCGTTGCGCCAAGGGTCACGACATCGACGCCACGGGCCTGTCCTATAAAGCCGGTGACGGCTTCAAGGCTGCCGCGCCGGGGCGCTCCAACCAGTACGCGGTGTTTATCGACTCGACCGGGCGTAGTTACTCACTGGCCGCGCACTCGTTACCCTCGGCGCGCGGTCAGGGCGAGCCGCTCAGCGGTCGCCTGACCCCGCCACCGGGAGCGACTTTCGAATGCGTGTTGCTGCCGGATGACCAGGCATTGTTTGTCATCGCCTCCGACGCGGGCTACGGCTTCGTGGTCAAGGGCGAGGATCTGCAAGCCAAGAACAAGGCCGGCAAGGCACTGCTGAGCCTGCCGGCGGGGGCCAGGGTGGTGTCACCGAAGCCCTTGACCGATCGCGCCGAGGACTGGCTGGCGGCGGTGACCACCGAGGGGCGTTTGCTGCTGTTCAAAGTGGCCGATCTGCCGCAGCTGAGCAAAGGCAAGGGCAACAAGATCATCGGCATCCCCGGCGAACGGGTCGCCAGTCGTGAGGAATACCTCAGCGACTTGGCGGTGTTGCCGGTCGGCGCGACCCTGGTGCTGCAGGCGGGTAAGCGTACTCTGTCGCTCAAGGCCGATGATCTTGAGCATTACAAAGGCGAACGCGGCCGGCGCGGCAACAAACTACCGCGCGGCTTTCAGCGAGTTGACAGTCTCTGGGTCGAGCCGCTGGCATGACTCTTGGGATGTGCCTTGGCGCGTACAAGGCTGGAGTCCTAAGGCAGTTTGACGGATGATATGCGGCCGCGAGATGCGCCGAGTGCGTCCGCTAACCCAGGTTTACTGCCGGCAGTGTATGTCGGCTGGATGAGAGTAATGATTGCAGTGCGTCTTCCCATAGTATTGTTGCTGGCTGGTGTGCTTGGCCTGGCCGGCTGTACGCGCTACCAGCCGGTACCGCTGTATCAGCTGGACAGTGGCAACCCGGCGGTGCCAGCCGATAAAGACGGGGTGGCGGTGTTGCTGGGGCCGGTGACAGTGGCCGACTACCTGCAGCGCGAAGCCCTGCTGCAGCGTCAGGCAGATGGCCGACTGACGACCACCACCGAGGCACGTTGGGCCGGGAGCCTGGCCGCGGATATCGATCGGCAGTTGCTGCGCCAGCTGGCTGCACGGCTGAACAGTCAACGGCTGCTACCGGCTCCCGTCAGCCCGGGCTTCGTCCCGCAGATACAGGTGCAACTGTCCATCACCCGCCTGGACTCTGGGCCCCAGTTGCCTGCCGTGCTTGAGGCGCAATGGCGTCTGCTGGGCAAGGACGGGCAGTTGCTCGACGGCCGTCTGGTGCGCAAGGAGGAGCCGCACCAGGGCACTATCACCGATCAGGTGCGGGCACAGAGCCTGGTGATGCAGCAGCTGGTCGAGGAGTTGGCGTTGGCGGTGGAGCAGCAGGGTAACGCCGCTCCTGCAGTTGCCGTGGAACCACGCAAAAAAGCTCCTGTTGCACCGGCGCGTAAGCCGGAAGCGCCGAAGATTCCGGTGGCTGAGCCGATCAGAATTGATGCCGAGGTTTTTCGCTTCTGATCGTGGCGCTCCCTTTGTGGGAGCGCAAGCTCTGCTGACGACTGGCAAGAGCGACGCTGCTGTTAGCGGTCGCTGTCTGGAAGCCCACCTGGTGTGGGCTTTTTCATGGGCGCCGAGCTAGTGTGCAGCGCAGCCCCCAGCCTGTAGTGGCCAGGATCAGGCAAGGCAGCCACACCCAGCGGGCCTCCGACAGCAGCACCTGCACGCCGCGGGGGCTGAAGAAGCCATTGATGAAGGGCGAGACCTCGATCGGCCGCCAGGGCATGAAGAAGCGCTGCGGGCTCCATGGCCACAGCCAGGCGACACCCAGGCCGCCATTGGTCAGGGCGTCTAGCAGGCTGTGGGAGGCGGTCGCCAGGCTGATCCACAGGGCGGACTTAAGCGGGCTGCAGCCGAACACGCGGCCGCCGAGTGCCGCGAGTAATCCGCAGATACCGGCAAATAGCAATGAATGACTGAAGCCGCGGTGACCGAAAGCGTCGCTGTAGGCAATGCCGAGCCTGAAGGCCAGTACATCGAGATCGGGTAAACAGGCGGCAAACATGCCGGCCAGCAGCAAACGGGGCGGGATCACCTGGCTGCCGAGCGCTAGCCCCAGGGCCAGGATCGGCAGTGGATGGCTGATCAGCGTGGTCAAGACCGCGCGCGGCTCTCGTGCATGCGCGCCAGCTGGCGTTCCAGTAGCGACGGGTAAGGCTCCAGCAGGCGCTCCACACAGCAGGCGCCTTCCGGGCTGGCAATGGCGCGAATCCGGCTGCGCTGGCGGACCAGAGGGTCCTCGCCGACACGCCGGTCAAGCAGCAGCAGGTTGCGGCTGTGCTGCGACAAGGCCAGGGCGTCCTGGGCGGTTTCGCTGAGCAGCAGGTCGCCCTGGCTCAAGTTGAGCAGTGCTTCGCCCTGGGTCAGACCCAGTTGCAGCTGGAGGGTGATGCCGCTGTCGGCGACCTCGATTTGCAGGGCGTGGCCGAGTGCGCGCATCAGTTCGCCGCAGCAAATGGCGTGGGTCAGGTAATCCTCGCCGCTGTCCTGGCTATGGAACAGCATCAGGCTGCTGCCGTCACTCAAGGTGTGCAGTTCGCCCTGATAAAGCGCAGCGGCCTGGTTCAGGCAGTCGCGGTAGCGTTGCAGCAAGTCCAGCAGGCGGGCGCGTGGCAGGCGCCGCAGTTGTTCCTGGGCGCCGAGCTGAATGGCCAGCACGGCGCTGTGCCGGGGCACGCTTGGCGCGGGCGGGGCGGTTGGCACGGCTGCGTCGGCATCGCCGCGCAGGTCGGCGAACGGATCGTCGTCCTGCTCGGCGCTGATCTGCGCTTGAGGTCGAGGCGCAGGGCCGTCCTGCTCGGTTTCATCGTTCAGGTCGTCGAAGCGGTCGTCGTGCAGGTCGCGGACCCTGAAGCTCGGCTCGTTATCGTCTTGAGCGTCCAGGTAATCGTCGGGGTCGTCGGCATAGTCATGCTCGTCGTGGTGCTCCTCGGCGTCGGGCTCGCTCTCTGGCTCGGGTTTTTCCGGCACCAGGCGCGCCTGCAGTTGGCGCGCCAGGTCGCCGATTTCGTCGTTGCGCCCGGCGCCAGGGGCGGGGTCGTCCGGGTCGCGCAGCCAGACGCGCAGTTGCATCAGTGGGGTGGAGATATGTCGGCCCAGGCGCAGGCTCAGGTTCAACGCCAGTGCCAGCAAAATCAGGCTGAGAATGCCCATGCTTTGCAGGCTGATGGTCATCGGCTGCTGGAACTGGCGCATGTCCAGGCTGATCCGCAACTGGCCGGCGATGACCTCCTGGAAGGTGATCGGTGTCGAGTACAGGCCCTCGGTTTCACCGAGCATGCTCTGGCTTGGGCGCGCGCCGGCCTCGGCGAGGATGCGGTTGTCCACGCTGTAGATCGCCGCATGGGCCACCAGCGGGTTTTTCACCAGGTTATTCAGCAGCACGTTCAGGCTGAGGATGTCGTTGGATACCAGCAGTTCGGTGGCCGAGGTGGCGGTCTGGGTGATCAGGCTGGTGCCGAGGGCTTCGGCCTGTTGCTGCATGGCTTGCTTGAACTGCATGCCAATCACCCAGGCGTAGATCACCAGGGCCAAGGCCACCAGCAGCAGGCTGTGGCTGGCGATGCGCAAAGCCAGCGGCACGCGGCGCTGACGCAGGGCTTGAAACAGCAGGAGGAAGAAATTGTCAGGCTTAACGGGGGTGGGCCGGTTCACAGAGCTCGGCTCATGTCGAGGAGTTGCCGCGCAGTATAGCGATCACCCTGCACAGGGCAAAGCGTTGCACGTGCTCGTTTGGCGGCGAAAATGGGTAGAATGTGCATCTTTTTAGCGGGCTCTGCTGGGTTTGCTCGGCTGCCGAAACAACTGCGGGCTCTGCAGCTGTGCGGCGTTGCATCTGGGCTCCGCGCTGACGTGTCGGGCTAGTCGCGCAGGCTGGCTAACCCGGTGACAGCCCGCTCACCATCAATCGACTCCTGGAGGGTGCGCATTGCGCGAAATTGTCCTGATCAATATCACCGGCGAAGACCGTCCGGGCCTGACCGCCGCCATCACGGGGGTGTTGGCCCAGGGCGGGGTGAGCATCCTCGACATTGGCCAAGCCGTCATTCACGACACCCTTTCGTTTGGCATTCTGGTCGAGATCCCGGATACCGAGCAGGCCTCCTCCGTGCTCAAGGAGGTGCTGTTCACGGCCTACAAGCTCGACCAGCAGGTGCGCTTCACCCCGGTTGCCGAGGCGGACTACCAGCAATGGGTCGGCGGTCAGGGCAAGGCGCGGCATATCGTCACCCTGCTGACTCGCAAGGTGACCGCCGAGCAATTGCAGCGAGTCAGCGCGATTACCGCCAAATATGAGTTGAACATCGATCATATCGATCGCCTGTCCGGGCGTATGCCGCTGGATATGCCGGCCGAGCAGGGCAAGGGCTGTATCGAGTTTTCCGTGCGCGGCGAACCGGCCGATCCGGCGGCGTTGCGCGCCGAGTTTCTCAGCGTGGCGCAGGAGTTGAACGTCGATATCGCCTTCCAGCGCGATTCGCTGTTTCGGCGCAACCGGCGTTTGGCGGTGTTCGACATGGACTCGACCCTGATCGAGGCCGAAGTGATCGACGAACTGGCCAAGGCCGCCGGGGTGGGCGAACAGGTTTCGGCCATCACCGAGCGCGCCATGCGTGGCGAGTTGGATTTTGCGGCCAGCTTCAGAGAGCGCCTGGCCCTGCTCAAGGGCTTGCCGGAAACGGTGCTGGAGGAGATCGGTGCCTCGCTGCGGTTGACCGAAGGGGCGCAAACCCTGTTCAGTGAACTGCGGCGCCTGGGTTATAAAACGGCGATCCTCTCGGGTGGTTTCACTTACTTTGCCAAGCAGTTGCAGGCCAAGCTGGGTATCGACTACGTGTTTGCCAACGAGCTGCAGATTGTCGACGGGCTGGTCACCGGTGTGGCGGTCGAGCCGATAGTCGACGCGCAGCGCAAGGCCGACTTGCTGCGCGAGCTGGCAGAAAAAGAAGGGCTGCGTCTGGAGCAGACCATTGCCGTCGGTGACGGCGCCAATGATTTGCCGATGCTGGCCATTGCCGGGTTGGGGGTGGCGTTCCGGGCCAAACCACTGGTCAAGCAATCGGCGAAGCAGGCCATTTCGACCCTGGGCCTGGATGGCATTCTCTACCTGCTCGGCTTCCGTGATCGCGACGGCTTGGAGTAGCCCGGCTAGCGCTCGGGCTCGGGCATCTCTGCCTGCTCTCGGCGGCTATAGCGTTAGGTTGGTCTCGATGAGGTGCATCCATCCGCGCCTCGCGGGCCGTTAACGCCGGGCAGGCGACCTTCGGCTGTTTCGTCGCGATACACCGCTTCTGGCGTGCGTCGGCATAGTGGCCTGATCGGGAAGGCTCGTGCGGGCTATTCGTCGCCGGTGGAGAAGTCGTAATCCATCGTCTGGCTGGGACCCTGCAGGTAGTGGCCCTGGATGTAATTGACTCCGGCCTGCCAGAGGGTGGCCAGCACGCTGGCACTCTCGACGTACGGCACTATGGTCAGTTTGGCCTGGGCGTGCAGGCTGGACAGCAGGGTTTTCAAGGCTTCCTGATTGTCCGCTTGAGTCAGGTCCTGGGAGAACGAGGGGTCGAGTTTGACGAAATCGATCTTCAGGTGCTTCAGGGTGTTGAATGGGTTGAGCGCGCAGCCGAACTGGGTGAGTGCCACCTTGCAGTGCAACTCATCCAAGCCTTGAGTCAATAACTTGGCCTGCTTCAGGCTGGCCAAGGCATCCTGCTCGCTGAACTGGAAGCCCAGCGAATCCGAGGGCAGGCGGGCGGCTTTCAAGGCCACGCTGAGCCAGGGCAGCAGGGTCTGATCCTGCAGGCTGACGCTGGAAAGGTGAACGAACAGTCGGGTGTTGTGACCCTTGCTGCGATGATCGGCAAGCAGCTTGATCGAGTTGAGGATCACCCAGCGGTCGATCTTCTCGCCCAGCCCAGCTTCCTTGGCGGCGCTGAGGAAGTCCTGCGGCGGCACCTCCTGGCCTTGCGGGTTGAGCAGGCGCAACAGCACTTCGTAGTGTTCATAGCTGTCGCCGCGCAAGCTGATAATCGGCTGGAACAGCAGGCGGAAGCTGTTGTGCTCGAGTGCCTGTTGCACCATGGCGACTATGTTGCCGCGATTCGCCGCCGCTGCCAGTTCTTCGGCCGGGCTGAACAGTTTCAGCGCATTACCTTCGCTGATTTCGTCGGCACTGCGTTGCGCCCGGTTGACCACTTCCTGGGCCTTCGCGGTCTTCTCGTTGAGGCCGGCAATGCCGATCGACAGGGTGGTCTGTGCCGTGCGCCCATTGATGTCGAACAGATGGCTGTCGACCTTTTTCAGCAGGGCGGCCAGGCCCGCCTCGGCTTGCTCCGGGGTTTGTCCGGGCTGCAGTACGCTGAAGACATCGTCGCCGAAGCGGGCCAGTTGCGCACCGTCGGGGAAATGCGCGCGCAGCAGAGTGGCCAGGTCGGTCAGCAGCAGATCGATACCGGCCAAGCCCACTTCGGCGAGCAGGTGGGCATAGTGGTCGACGCGGATATAGGCCAGGCTGGCCGGCTGGCCAGCGGTTACCGCGCGCTCTGCGGCGGCATCCATCAGCTCGAGGAAGTAGTTGCGGTTGTACAGCCCGGTGACCAGGTCCTGACTGCTGATCTCGCGCAGTTTCTCTTCCAGCTCGGCGTTGTCGCTTTCCGCGCGGATCACCACCTGGGTGCAAGGTTCGCCGTCGTAGGTGGCCGGGGAAAAGCTCATGCGTGCCTGGAAGGTCTGGCCGCTGGCCCGGACCCCAGTGCAGGCCAGTTCGGCGTTACCCTCGGCGCTCTGGTAGTTCTTCAGGAAGTTCTTGAAGTCGGCTTGATCGGCGCTGGCGATCAGGTCAATCATCGGCATACCTTCGAGCTCGTCGGCGTCTTGGTAGTCGAACAGTTCGAGGTAGGCGCGGTTGGCGTAAATGTGCATGCCGTCATGCACGTAGGTGATGGCATCGACGGAGCTTTCGAGCAGCAACTGGCAGCGTTTCTCCGCTTCGCGCAGTGCCACTTCGGCGGCGCGGCGGGCGCGGCGTTCTTCCAGGTTGCCCAGCTCTCGTTTGGCGACCAGTATCAGGCGTTCATCCTCGCCTTGCGGCAGCGCATCCTGAGCGCCCAGTGTCAGGGCCTCGGTGATGCTGTCGGAGTCGTTGTCGGCGAGTAGCTGGATGACCGGGATGTCTTTGGCCTGGCGGCGAATGGCGCTGATCGCTTCGCTGGGCGCGAGGTGCTCGCTGTTCGGTGAGGTGATCAGCAGATCCCAGCTTTTCTGCAGGGCTTCGGCCAGGTCGTCGCTGGACGTCAGGCGGTGTACGCGGGTCGCCTGGCCGGCATTACGGAACAGGCTGACGAGGCGCTCGGCCTCGTTCTGCGAGTCTTCGAGGATCAGTAGCCGAATGGTTTTTTTTTCTATGGCCATGATGGGGAATTAGGTCTGCGCCAGACGGGCGCTACAAGACGACAAAAGGTAGTGTGCCGGCAATCTACAGCGACTTCCAAAGCGAGTCAAAGTCTTCCTCCCCAGCTGGGCCGTGGCTTTCCGGGGCCGTGACGGGCTTCCCGTGATCGCTGGGCGTCTGCTCGAAACTGCGGTAATCGAACTGATTGAAGCTGCCCGTGCTGGTCTGGCGGCGGCTGAGTACCGCGCGGCGCTCGGTGCCGTTGAGGTTGACCATCACCTTGTTGCCTTCCTGGAAGGGCAGGCGCGGGGTAATCAGGCTGGCCGGCCTGGACAGGGCGCTGATCTCCGGCAACAGCAGGGCGCGCAGGTATTGACTGCTCTGCTCGGCTTTGCGGACAAGTTGCAAGCCGCAGGCTTGCGCGTGCGGAGCGATCAGCTCGATGCCTATCTGCGTACCGCCGCCGCGCACCTGGCGAATCCAGCGGACCACTGCGACGCTCCAGCCTTGCTCCGGCGTGTCTTGAATGCCCAGCAACTCGCCCGCTTGCAGTTGGCTCGGCACCTCTTTCGGCCAGGACAGGCAGTAGCCGCCAGGGCTATGGTTGACTATGGGTAGCGCATAAGTCGGGTAGTCTTCGCGAGCGCTGGTGTTTACCGGGGCTTGGTTTGCTACGGGCTTGCTGTACTCGATTTCCTCGAAGGGCAGGCCATTTTTCCAGTCATTGGTTTTCTGGGCGTCGAAGGCATTCGACCACACATCCACCGCGCCGCTGTCGGGCTTGAAGACTGCGGCACCGGTCGCCGGTGGGCGTTTCAACGTTTCGTTGAACGAGCGTCGACTGGCCAGGAAGAAGTGCAGGGCACTCATGCCGATACACAGCGTCAGCGTGCCCTGGCCTTGGGTGCGTTGGAAGGTGCGCTCGGATATGTCCCCCCAGGCGGCGCCAAGGTGTTGCAGCATATCCAGGCTGAAGCCCTCGGGTACCAGCAGGCGCGAGCGCGCGGCGTCTTCGCTAGGCAGCAGCAAATGCTCCTTGATCGCGTCAACCAGCGGTTGCGGGTCAATACCCAGGGCATTGCGTAGTTCGTTGGACTGGAACAGCGAGGTATAGCGCGGCGGAGCGTCCAGTTGCTGGGCCACCGCGAAGAGGCTGGAGGGCAAGTTGGCAGCTTGCAGCTTGACCAGTTTGCTCCAGGGCTCCAGGGCCTGAGCCAGGCGGGCAATAGCATTCTGGCGCATCTGGTTGCAGCGGGCGCAGCCGAGTAGCAGCGCTACCAGATAGCTTTGCTCGACACTCAAGCCCTGGGCGTGGTGGGCCAGTGGGTCGCGGATCTGCAGGCTGTGCAATTCGTGCGTGCGGGCGATTTGGTAGAGCTGATGCAGCTCCAGCCAAAGGCCTTCGGGTACGGGGCAGTACAACTGGCTGGCGCGCACCAGTGTGCCGTCCAGGCTGTGGGTGGCGCGTTGCAGGGCAATGGCCAGCAGCTGGTTACGTTCGCGTTTGGGTTGTGCCACCACGCGGGCAACGATCAGCTTGTAGCCGACCGCCAGGTGGTGTTGTAGCGCTTGGCACAGGTTGGCGACTTTGCGCGGTCGGTCGTCGAGGACGATGGCCTGATTGAGGAAATGTCGTTCCAGGTGTTGGCAGACGAAATATACCTCGGGGCGCAGCAGTTCCAGCAGCTGTAGGCGATTGTCCGACGGGGTCTGCAGCTGGTTCAGCTCTATCAGTGCTTGGTAGAGCTGGCGGGCCGATTCCCCAATATTGGCTTTTGGTATCCCGGCAATCCAGCGTTTAAGGTCGCGCGGGCTGGCCTCGCAGAAAGACAGGTTCTGCTTGTTGGGGGTTGGCACCCGGAGCTGCAGGTGAGGACTCTGTTTATCCATCTAACTTGGATACTCCAACGCCAGCAGGACGGCGAGTCGTTCTAGTGCTAATAGTAATGCAGCGCACTCTAGCAGCATCTTGACGGGGCCGCAGCTGTGGGCGTGACTGGCCGTCCATACTGTGACGAGCTGCTAACCCTGTCGCGTTGGACTCTCGGCGCCCCTTAAACGTTCAGTCGCCGACCTGTGCGGGAGACGTGCCGACAAGGCGTTTAGGCCAAGTAATGACGGCCTGACCTAAGCCTTGCCCCTGCTGTGAGTTAATGGCTCTGGCTATTGCCGAGGCGCTGGCCCATCTGCACGCTGCTGTTGGCCGCGAGTTCTTCGGCCCAGCGCACCTGGTTCGGGCCGAACAGCACGATGGCGGTTGAGCCGAGCTTGAAGCGTCCGACTTCGGCGCCTTTTTCTAGGGTGATCGGCGCCCGTGCGGCTTCGTCATAACGGAAGGTTTTCAGGGCTCGCTTGGGCGGGGTGACCAGGCCGGCCCACACGGTTTCGATCGAGGCGACGATCATCGCGCCGACCAAGACCACGGCCATCGGGCCGCGCTCGGTGTCGAACAGGCAGACCACGCGCTCGTTGCGGGCGAATAGTTCGGGAACATTCTCGGCGGTGGTCTGATTGACCGAGAACAGTCGGCCAGGCACATAAATCATCTCTCTGAGCGTGCCGGTCAGCGGCATATGCACGCGGTGGTAATCCTTCGGCGACAGGTAAATGGTCGCGAACTCGCCGCCCATGAACGGGCTGGCGCGCTCGCTGTCACCGCCGAGCAATTCGACCGCGCTGAAGCTCTGCCCCTTGGCCTGAAACACTCGGCCATGCTCGATCTGACCCAGTTGGCTGACGGCGCCGTCGGCCGGGCAGAGAATCGCGCCGGGGGTCGGGTCCAGTGGGCGTGCGCCGTCTTTCAGGGCGCGGGTGAAGAAGGCGTTGAAGTGCTCGAAGCGCGTTGGCTCTTCGATCTGCGCCTCGCTCATGTTGACTTGATAGTGCTTGGCGAACCAGGTGATCAGCTGGTTTTTGATCCAGCCGACGCGACACTCGGCAGCGCAGCCGATCAGGCGCGATAGCAGGTGGTGCGGTAGCAGGTACTGGCTGAGGATAAATAGGCGTTGTTTCATTGTGGTTCCTTAAGAGCCAGGGGACTTGCTGAGAAGTAAAGGGTTGGGGTTAGCGTTCGATCGGGGTGTCCGGGTGATTGCCCCACTCGCCCCAGGAGCCGGCGTAGGCTTTGACGCGTGGGTAACCGAGTGCTTTGGCCACCAGATAGGTGAAACCGGAGCGGTGATGGGTCTGGCAGTGGGTGATGACTTCTTTGTCCGGGCTGATGCCGAGGCTGTCGAGCAGTGCAGGCATGTCCTGACGAATGCGCAGGGCGCGGGCCTGATCCATGCCTGCGGTCCACTCGAAGTTCACTGCGCCTGGGATATGCCCGGCTTTCGCCGCCAAGGCTTTTTCGCCCCGGTATTCCGCGGGCGAGCGGGCGTCCCAGATTGCCAGGTCGCTCGCGCCCAGGCGACTCTGCAGGTATTCGCGAGTGGCGGTCGGGGCATCGCTCAGTGCCAGCGTCAGGCTAGCGCTGCATGCTGCAGGTTGTTCGGTGCTGAGTGGGCGGTCTTCGGCCAGCCAGGCGTGCAGGCCGCCATTGAGGTAGTGGTAGCCAGCATGCCCGATGACATCCAGCAGCCAGATAAAGCGTCCGGCCCAACCGCCGCCTTCATCGTCGTAGACCACATAGACGGCGTTCGGGTTGTGCCCCAGCTCGGCGAATAGCTGCTCCAGTTGCGTGCGCGCCGGCAGCAAGCCGGGGGCCGGTGGTTGGCCCAGTTGGGTGCGCTTGGGGTCGACGAAGCGTGCCCCTGGGATGTGCCCTGCGGCATAGCGTGCGGTGCTGGTCAGGTCGACCAGGATCAGTTCGGGGGCATTCAGGCGGCTGGCCAGGTCGGCCGGTTCTATCACCAATGGCAACGCAGCGAAGGCGGTCATGCTGGGCCTCTTCATTAAAGGAAAGGGACGAATTGTAGCGGAAAGCCTAATGTCCGCGTTTGGCAAAGCTGCTCAGGGCGCGCTCAATGCATTGCACCGTTTTGCCAAAGGCTTGCAGGCTGGTTTCGCCGATCGGTGCGCCTGTCTGGTCGGCGAGTGCGATCATCATTACCCGGCCGTGGCTGGCCAGCGAGCGGATCAGCAGGTGCTCGCTGGGGAACAGCGCTTTCAGCGAGCCGGGAAGCAGGGCGGAGAATTGGGCAATGTTGCCTGGGTTCAGGCGCAGCTGCCCCGGTTCGCTGAGCAGCCGTCGCAGTACCTGGCTGTGCTGTGGATCGAGTTTCAGTCCGCTAGCCGAGGGGTCGAGGCCAATTTGTTGCTGGGCAACCAGGCGGCTGTGGGTGCGGTCGGCCAGGAGCAGCAATACCCGCTGCATGCCGCATGCCTGCAATGCCTGGCTGGCGCAGGCCGTCAGCGCGGCGACGCTATTGAAGGCGCTCGGCTGAGCCAGCAGTTGCATGCAGTGCTGGCGCCACGCGCTGACTTCCGGGGCTTTCGCCGGCGGTGCGGGAGGGGCTTGCAGATGCCGGGCATCCCAAGGCCAGAGCAGGGCTTCGGCGGGATGCCAGAGGTCGCGATCAAGGTGTTGGCGAGCGCTCTGTGCGGCGAATTTATGGACCTGCTGCTGCAGGGCTTCCAGCGGCAGCTGCAGGTACAGCCCGGTCAGGCGTTGCCAGCGCAAGCAGTGTGGTGTGCTCCAGGCGTTGTGGGCGGCCAGTGCCAAAAGGTTAGCCAGCAGGATGCTGTTGGCCGGTTGGGTCAGCCAGCGGCGGAGGGGGTTGTCGGCATCGAGAAACTGCTGCTGGTGCAGTGGTTGCGGATGCTGGCGGGCAATGTGCAGGGCTTTGGCTAGCCAGCGGCGGTCATTCAGCAGCAGGCGATAACCCTGGATGATCCATTCGGGTAGGCGCCAGTGTTCGGCCAGGGTCAGGCAGAGTTTAAGCAGGGGCACGCCGAGCAGGTCGTGTTCGACCTTGGCGGCCGGTTCGCCCTTGACCAGTACGCGCTGCTCCCACAGGTCGAGCAGCTCGGGATGGGCCGTTAGCAGCGACCAGATGGGGGCGAGAAACAGCAGGCTGCCCCAGTGGATTTCCTGCCAGAGCCGCGCCAGGCGCCCGGCGAACAGGCCATTGGCTTGTTGCGTGGCATGTTGGCTGATCAGCTGAATTTGTCGCAGTGCCTGGGGTATTTCAGCGGCCGGCATACTGGGCTGACGGTTAAGCAACTCTTCGATGCGCTGCAAACCCAGGCGGCCGAGCGCACTTTCCAAACTTTCAGAGGCTTGACTGAGTCCGTTGCTCTTGCGGTTGGCCTCGCGCAATACACTCAGTGCCAGGGCGGGGCTGCTCTGCATCAGTTCGGCAATATCACGCAGCGAGCGACGGTTGTCGCTGACGGCGCGTCGCACTAAAAGGAGATTCTCTGCGGGCACCGGTAGCAGCTGATTGCCTAGCTGATTGAGCCAGGCATCGAGACTGCGGGGAAGTGGGGAATGCTTAGGCATGCGGGTTGAGCCAAACTAGCTTTTAACCTTAACAGGCTATAGTCTCGCGCATATCTTCCGATAAATAGAAGGGTTGTTTTGCAAAACCCTTACTACTGGCTCTAGCAAGTTCCCTTTTATGGCAAAAATCATCGGCATCATTGTTGTGTTCGCCAGCGTGCTTGGCGGCTTTATCTTGTCTGGCGGTCAATTCATGGCGCTGGTGCACCCGTTCGAGGTGATGATTATCGGTGGTGCCGCACTGGGAGGCTTTCTTCAGGCTAATCCGGGCAGCATGTTCATGCATGTGCTGAAAAAGTCCTTGAGCATGTTCAGTTCACGTTTCACTCATGCGTATTACCTCGACGTCATGCGCCTGCTCTATGAAATTCTTAACAAGAGCCGCCGAGAAGGCATGATGGCCATTGAGGCCGATGTCGAAGATCCGTCAGCCAGTCCGATCTTCAGTAAGTACCCGGTTATCCTTAAAGACGCGCGGATGACGGCTTTTATTTGTGATTATCTGCGTGTCATGTCCTCCGGCAACATGGCCCCGCACGAGCTGGAGGGGCTGTTCGACATGGAAATCACCAGCCTCAAGGAAGAACTGGAACATCCCGCTCATGCAGTGGCGAAGATCGCTGACGGTCTGCCGGCCATGGGGATCGTTGCGGCGGTACTGGGTATCGTAATCACCATGTCCATCCTTGCCGAGGCCGATAACGCGCAGATTGGCGAGAAGGTGGGTACGGCTTTGGTCGGTACCTTCCTCGGCATTCTTGCCTCTTATGGCTTCTTCGGACCGCTTGCCACCAGCCTGGAGCATGATGCCAAGGAGGAATTGAACGTATACGAGTCGATCAAGGCCTGTCTGGTCGCGTCGGCATCGGGTATGCCGCCGTCGCTGGCGGTAGAGTTCGGCCGTAAGGTGCTCTACCCGGCTCATCGGCCGAGCTTTAGTGAACTCGAGCAAGCTATGCGCGGTAGCTAAAGGTTATGGAGAATAACCAGCCGATTATCGTCAAGCGGGTCAAGAAGGTCGCCGCAGGCCACCACGGAGGGGCCTGGAAAATTGCCTTCGCCGACTTTGCCACGGCAATGATGGCGTTCTTTATGGTGATGTGGCTGATGTCCGTGGCCACGCCGGAGCAGAAGAAACTGATCTCCGGGTACTTCAAGGACCCTATCGACTTCTCCGAGAGTGCCAGCCCTTATGTGATCGATCTCGGTGGCTCACCCACGCCAGCACCGGATCGCACGCTCAATCAGCCGGTCGACGACCAGACCGAAGGCGAGCAGGTCGAGACCGAGCCTGCGCAGCTCGCCCCCGATCAGGCCGAAGCCATGGCTGAAGAGCTGGAGCGCGAGCGCCTCGAGTTGTTGCTGCAGGAATTGCAGACCAAGGTTGAGGAAAACCCGCAGTTGCAACGTTTCAAGGATCAGATTCTGTTCGACATTACCCAGGACGGCCTGCGCATCCAGATTGTCGATGCCGAGAACCGACCGATGTTCGGCAGTGGCAGCGCGCGGCTGCAGCCTTACTTCGAGGACATCCTGCTGGCCTTGAGCGACACCATCAGGGCGGTGCCGAACAAGATCAGCATCAGTGGTCATACCGATGCCAAGCCCTTTGCCGGTCGCGGTGATTTCGGCAACTGGGAGCTTTCCGCCGACCGGGCTAACGCCGCGCGGCGTGTGTTGGTTGCCGGCGGTTATGGCGAGGAGCAGGTGGCGCGGGTCGTCGGCTATGCCTCGTCGGCTTTGTTCGACCGTGCAGATCCGCTCAACCCGGTTAATCGACGTATCGATATCACGGTGCTGACCAAGAAGGCTCAGCGCGCGATCGAGGGCGAGCAGGACGGTGCCATTGAGACACCGCCCGCTGCATCGAGTGGCGCTGCGCCAGGGCAGGCTTGGCCGAGCGAACCGGCCAGCAGCGCACCGGTGCAGTCGGATGAGCTGCGTGAGCGCTTGAATATCTTCGAGGATGGCGTGCTGCAGTTCGATCAGCCGAGCGAATAATTCGCCTGCGAAAGCACAAGGCCGCGATCAATCGCGGCCTTGTCGTTTCAGTTGCTGTTCGCGTGAGGCCTAGTAGTCGGCCTCGGGCAGGCTGGCGAGGATATGCCGGTAGCTGGCCATGCGTTGCGCCTGGATGCGCCCGTCTTCCAAGGCCTTGAGCAGCGCGCAGCCTGGCTCGCGGTCATGCTTGCAGTCGCGGAAGCGGCAATGGCCGAGCAGATCCTGGAATTCGATAAAACCCGCCTCGACATCTTCGCGGCTGACATGCACCAGGCCGAATTCGCGGATACCGGGGGAGTCGATCAGTTCGCCGCCACCGGGGAAGTGGAACAGTCGCGCGGTGGTGGTGGTGTGCGTGCCCTTGCCGGTCAGTTCCGACAAGGGGCCGACCCGGGTATCCACATCGGGCAGCAGGCTGTTGACCAGTGACGATTTGCCGACCCCGGACTGGCCGACGAACACGCTGACGTGACCGTCGAGTTGCTGCATCAGCTGTTGCATGCCGTCGCCCTGGTGAGCGGACACCTCCAGTAGGGGATAGCCCAGTTGGCGGTACACGCCGAGCAAGGCGTTCAGCGCTACGGCGTTCTGCTCATCGATCAGGTCGGCCTTGTTCAGCAGCAGTAGCGGGCGGATGCCGGCATGCTCGGCGGCCACCAGGTAACGGTCGATCAGGTTGGCGTGAGGTTCCGGCAGGGGGGCGAAGACGATCACGATCAGGTCGACATTGGCCGCCACCGGCTTCAGCTGGCCGCGGGTATCCGGGCGGCACAGTTCGGTATTGCGCGGCAGTTGCGCGACAATCACGCCAATGCCCTGATTGCCGGCGCGCCACACCACGCGATCACCGGTAACCATGGCCGGCAGGTTGGCGCGTAGGTGGCAGCGGAATACTTGCCCGGCCAGCTCACCATCCAGTGCTTCGACCTCGACCTGCACGCCGAAGTGGGCGATCACCAGGCCGAGCTGTTCCGGGCCGAGGTCGCCGCCCTCAAGGATCTGCACGGCTTGCGACTCGCGCTTGGCCGCGCGGGCGGCTCGTTCGCCCTGAATTTTTTCGATGCGCCAGTTTTGCCGGCGGTTGAGTTGGCGTTTGGCCATGGGGGTTCCGAGGGTTGAGTAGCAATGAAAACTGGCGGCGAGTCTAGCACGCGCGTCGTGACGACTCGCATGCACTGCGGTAGTTGGCCGGCGAGCGGTTAAACTGCGCGACATGGCAAGCGGCTTTTGGGGTGCGGTGAATGGATGAGCGACGAGGATGATGCGGCAATTGCTTGGGCGTTATCCGGCGTTGCTGGCGTTGTCGGCCCAGTTGTGCGCGACCGTGCTGGTTGGCGTTCTGGTCTATCTGGCGGCGCAGTTCGGGGTCTGGCGCCCCAGTTGGTTGCTGGCTGGCGTGGCGCAAGGGCTGCTGGCCGCCAGCCTCGGTCAGTGCTTCGGTTTGTCGCGCTGGTGGTGGTGGCTGAACCTGGCGTTTGTCCCGGCGCTGCTCGCCCTGAGCGGGGCGCCGGTGTCGCCTTGGGTATTTTTCGGCGGGTTTCTGTTGGTGCTGTTGCTCAACTGGAACAGCTTCGGTGAGCAGGTGCCGCTGTACCTGAGCGGGACGAAATGCCGTCGGCAGTTGGCCGACCTGCTCACCCGGCAGGCGCCGGGCTTCAGCTTTGTCGATCTCGGCTGCGGACCGGCCGGTACTTTGTTGTGGCTGGCTCGCCAGTTTCCGCAGGCGCAGTTTGTCGGGGTGGAAACGGCGCCGCTGACGTTTGTCATCGCCTGGCTGCGCAGCGTGCCGCAGAGCAATTGTCGGATTCGCTACGAAAGCCTCTGGCGCACCGACCTGTCGGCGTTCGCGGTGGTCTATTGCTTCCTCTCGCCGGCGCCGATGGCCGCGTTGTGGGACAAAGCGCGGGGGCAGATGGCGGCCGGTAGCTGGTTGATCAGCAATAGCTTCGGGGTGCCGGGTGTGCCGGCGGATCAACAGGTCGAGTTGCGTGATTGGCGCCAGTCGCGGCTGTTGCTCTGGCGCATGCCGGGCTAACGACAGGCGCATCGGCGAATGATTTATTCGCTAAACTGCCCGTTCTAGCCGAGGAGCGCATCATGCAAAACCCACTGAACTTGATCTGGATCGACCTGGAAATGACCGGTCTGGATCCAGATAAAGACGTCATCATCGAAATGGCCACCATAGTCACCGACAGTGACCTCAATGTGTTGGCCGAAGGTCCGGTGATTGCTGTACACCAGAGCGATGCGCTGCTGGCCGGCATGGATGAGTGGTGCACCCGCACCCACGGTGAGAGTGGTCTGACCCAGCGGGTGCGCGATAGCAAGGTCAGTGTGGCCGAAGCCGAGGCGCAGACCCTGGCCTTTCTCGAACAGTGGGTGCCCAAAGGCAAGTCGCCGATTTGCGGCAATAGCATCGGT